>NZ_JABWDK010000015.1:0-48103 GCF_013361255.1 Faecalibacillus sp. H12
TTATTATACATGAATTCCTTGAGAATAAGGTGTCAACTTTATTTATACAACATCATGCAGATTGAAAATTGAATAAAAAGACACCCGGATACGAAGGGGAACGCGCTGTGTGACAGACCCGCCATGACCTCGGATTTCAGAGAGTACAGTCTTTGTAAAACTGAGCGAGCGAACAGGTCCATGCCATAGGTGGGGCAAGGCTGGCTCCACCGGAACAGGCGCAGGCCCCGGATACTTGCGTTTAGTCACAGTCCGAGCGTTGAAGCGGCCTTGCAAGCCGTGAGCCGTCGCAGGCAATGAGAACGCCTTGCCATCAGAATGGGGAGAGTTGAAATACTATGGGGCATGAAGCCTATGTCCGTCCGATGTGTCTGAAATGAAGTGAAAACCTATGGGGAGCCCCCGGTAATGCTGTCTGATGATAGGCCAACCGATCCGGCGTGGCTCCCCATCTTTTCAAACAAGGAGCATTTTATGGGAAATGCGTTTGGAATGATCCCCGGCTTGGAAACGGACGAATGGAGCAATGACGTCTGCCGCGGTTATGTCATTATGGCAATGGAGGACTGCGGATTTTCAAAGAAGGATATACGGCGTGTTGTCGGGCAGCTTTATGAAGTATTTGACCTCAACAGCGTGGAGGACGCCAAAGAAAAGTACCATTCCAGTCCTTACTGAGCTCGGGCCATATCGACCCGAAGTGGAGAAAGCTCAAAGGGCGGCACCTGCTGGGTGCCGTCTTTTGACATTTCCCCACGGGACAAGTGGGAAAGGCAGGCATATACACGCACTTTCGCAAAGGAGGTTTTCAATGACGCAAGCTGTCACTTATGAACGAGAAACAAAGTCTGTCGCATTTCAAGGGAAGATCATTGTGCTGGAAAGCCTCACGCCGGTACTTCCCCCGAAGGAGAAAGCACAGCGCAAAAAAGAAATTGAGCGTTGTCTTTATGAGGTGTTCCGCAAATATGGGGACAGATTTCCCTAATTATTCGCAACATTGTTGTCCGGGGCTGCTGATGGTATAATATAGTTGTAAGGTTGGTAGCTCCATTCCAACAAGGAAAGGAGCCCAATATGGAATTTATCAGAGAAGATTGTATTTACGCAAGACAGTCAGTAGACCGCAAGGACAGTATCAGCATTGAAAGTCAGATCGACTTTTGCAAGTATGAATTGAAAGGTGGTAGCTGCCGGGTATTCAAGGACAAAGGCTATTCCGGTAAAAATACGGACAGGCCGGAGTTTCAAAAGCTGCTGGGCGAGATCCGCAAGGGAAAGGTCAGGCGGGTCATCGTGTATAAACTGGACCGTATAAGCCGCTCTATTCTGGACTTTGCAACGATGATGGAGCTGTTTCAAGAGTATGATGTGGAGTTTGTATCATCCACAGAAAAGTTTGATACTTCGACCCCGATGGGCCGGGCCATGCTGAATATCTGCATTGTATTCGCCCAGCTTGAACGTGAGACAATTCAGAAGCGTGTCACAGACGCCTACTATTCACGGTGCCTGAAAGGCTTTCACATGAGCGGACAGGCACCATACGGTTATCAGTTAGAGCCTACTGTGGTAGAGGGTATCCGCACAAAGAAAATGGTTGCCGACCCCGTAGCCGCCGACCATGTTCGGCTGATGTTTGAAATGTACGCTGAACCGGAAACCTCCTTCGGAGATATTACCCGATACTTCGAGGAACATGACATAAAAATTTATGGCAAATCCATGTTCCGTACATTTCTTTCCCAGCTTTTAAGAAACCCCGTTTACGCACAGGCCGATTTGGAGCTGTACGAATTTTTCAAAAGCCAGGGCGCAGCGATTATCAATGACGCTTCTGACTTTGCCGGAACAAACGGCTGCTATCTTTATCAGGGACGGGATGTGAAGGAGGACAAGGACAGGTGCTTAAAAGACCAGATACTTGTTATCGCTCCCCACGAAGCACTCATTTCCTCTGACACATGGCTGAAATGCCGGAAAAAGCTCATGGCAAATACCACCTTCCAGCAGGGGCGGAAACCGAAAAATACTTGGCTGGCCGGAAAAATCAAATGCGGGCATTGTGGGTATGCGCTGAAAGCCACCCATGTACCAAACAGTACAGGCTATTTCCGCTGCACCAAACGGACGGAAAACAAAGGCTGTCCGGGCTGCGGGAAAATCCGCAAAGAAGAATTTGAGCAATTCATTTTCTCGGCCATGCAGGAGAAGTTCAAAGACTTTCAGATACTCCACGGCAGGGAGGAAAAAGTCAATCCGAAGCTGACCACCTATCAAGTGGAGCTGGCACAGGTGGAGGCAGAAATTGAAAAGCTGCTGGATACGCTGACCGGAGCCAATGCGACCTTGCTTGCCTATGCCAACAAAAAAATTGAAGAACTGGACACCCGACGCCAGACCATTTCAAAGGCAATCGCCGAATTGAGCGTTGAAACCATATCGCCCCAGCAGATAAAGAAGTTGTCCTATTATCTCGACAACTGGGAGAGCATAGATTTTGACGACAAAAGAAAAGCCGCCGATGGTTTGATCTCTACGATCAAGGCCACCAGCGACCGTGTTCAGATAGAGTGGAAAATCTGATATTTCCGCTCTATCGCCCCTCATTTCTATTTTATCTCGTTTGTACCCCTTGTACACCGATGCTTGCATAATCGAATAAATAAAAACAAAGATTTTTGAAAAAGAACTTAACTTATTTTTCATACGATGAATCATTTTGTTCCAAAACTGATTTTGTTTTAAAATATTCATAATTTGTTTTTCTTCAATAGATATATTCAATTCATCTTTGATCATTTTTTTACATGATGTAGAAAATTTTTGTAATTCTTTTTGATCTAATTTTATTTTATTTTTATTGGTATTTCGCATAGATTGATCAAAAGCATATCTATTTAATTGATAAAGAGCATCACTCTTTTTTATTTTATTTTGTAACTGATTTATTTGTTGAAAATTTGCATCTGTTTCTTCGTCTATAATTAAATCAATAATTTGATTGACAATAAGTGAATTAATATAATTATCACTGATTGTCTTTACACAAATTGTTTGAAATGTCATGGAGATCGTTAGTAGACACATTAAAACGACAACAACAATACAAGTTTTTAATTGTCTCTTTTTTTGCATTAAACTCACCTTATTTTTATTATACCTAATAATACAAAAAAAGAAACTGTTCTTTAAAGATGTAAAAAACAATTTCTATCATGATGATTATAAATCCCAATTGCTTCTAAATAAGAATAGATTGTAATACTTCCTACAAATGACATACCTTTTTTCTTTAAATCCTTAGAAATTTGATCTGATAACGTACTCGTTGTTTCATTTTCTTTTTTTTCATAAATAATTTTATCATTTGTATAAGCCCATAAATATTTAGAAAAAGAACCATATTCTTTCTGTATTTCAATAAATATTTGTGCATTTTTAACTGCTGCTTTAATTTTTCTAGAATTACGAATAATCTTTGGATTATTCATTAACTCATTTATTTTGCAATCATCATACATTGCTATTTTATTAACATCAAATTGATCAAAAGCCTCTTTAAAAGCTTCTCTTTTATGTAAAATAATGATCCAAGAAAGCCCTGCTTGAAATGTCTCTAATAAAAACATTTCATACAATTTTTGATCATCATAAACAGGTTTTCCCCATTCATGATCATGATAATCAATATAAAGAGGATCATCATTGACCCATGAACATCTATGCATTTTTAACCTTTCTAAAATCAGTTAATTCAATTTGATACTCTTTAAGCCAATCTTTTAACCATGATGAACATAGAAAATCACATTCCATTGCCCTAATAAGCGTAAAAGATGAATGTGTTAGAATATATTGATCTAAATACCCTGGATGGAAAACCATCACGGATACATCATGATTTCTAATAAATTCTAAACTGTTTTCAATATATTCTTTTGGATCATAAAGCATTTGTTCATTAAGCTTGGCCATTGCAATACCATAAATATTATTTTCTTTTTCAAACTCTTGATCAAATAAAACATTTTCATAAAAAAGACCATATTTTTTAGCCACATTTCTTAAAGCTATAAAAAAGTTTTGTGAAATAACAGCATGACATTCAAAATAATCAGGATCTTTTCCAGTGATTTCTTTAAAACGTAAATATTGTGCTTCAATTTCCATCTCAGCTTCTTCAATAACTACTGTATCTTCTTTTCTACTTCTAATTTCTCTTGATGAACAAAATTCACCATTTTCTTGAACTAAAGATGGTATAAGCTTAGGATCAGTTAAGGGTCTTCCCGCACAAATATTTGTATGTTGCCCTAAAGCAATATCAAAATCTTTTACAAGTTCATACCCATGGTTTGCATGTTCCATATTTGTCATCATCCCAACACTTGTAATAACACCCTCTTTAACTGCTTTATAAATTCCTAAATTGACTGCTTCACTAAATCCTAAATCATCAGCTCTCATAATCAATTTCATACTTTTGTCTCCTTTTCCTATCTTTAAGATAACTTTTAGCTTTCGCATATGTTTTTATATTTTTTTCTTTAATTGTTCTAATATGTTGAATAACATCTTTATTTAAAACAATACTTCTTTCTTTATGATAAGGATTAATGATAATTCCATCAAGTTTATCTTGATTTAAACACATTCTAGAATAATCATCAAAACTATAAACTGAACCTTTTTTATTTTTACATTTTTGATCTTTATTCATTTCTAATTGACTTGTATAAATTGGATAATATTTTTTATCATTTATTTGATAAATAGGAAAATCTTGATAATCAAATACAGCTAAAAAATAAGCTCTTGTCGCAAGTTGTTCAAATAAAATATCTAAATAATCATAGTGTTGACGATTAACTTGGTCTAATAAAAATTGAAGATAAGGATTATAAACTTCTTCTCGAGAAGAAGCTAAATGATTATTTTTATTCGTAAAGATATAACCTTGATCTATTTCTTCTTGAAAACATTGATCAATCAATAATGCATAATAGTTTTGCTTAGAATCTACTTCTATCCACTCTTGAATCTCTACTTTTTCTTCATAGCCATAAGGACCTATCAAAAATAAAGAATCTAATTTTTGTATAATTCCATCAACTATTCCTAAAACAAACAATTCATCATTTTTATGTTCATAAATTCCTTCAACACAAAAAGAAAAGTACTCCTCTTTTTCAATTTTACTTTCTTTCTTAAATAATTTCATAGCATCACACCCTTTAACTATTATATTTATTTTATTTGTATTTTACATGAACTTTAGATACGCTTTTAAAACTTTTAAATGAGCAGTTGATAAAGGTAAAGCCTCTATTTCCTCTAAAGTATACATTCCTTCTATTTCATGTTCTAAAACAAAATGATAAACATGCATAAACCATATACGATGACTAAAAACATGTTTAATGTCTTTAATATGTGCTTGAATTATTAATTCTTGATGATACTTTTCTTGAAAAGAAGAAACAAAACTATAGGGACTTTCAACATCATATTGTACAAAACCATAAAAATTTTCTAATAATCCCCCTGGTGGATTTTGAATAAGTAAATATTTATCTTGATAAGTGATGATTCCTGTAATATAACTTATCTCTTGTTTTTTTATTTTTTTTATATTAATAGGTAAAACATCCATTTGTTTATTTTTAAAAGCTAAACATTCTTTTTGAATCGGACAACGAGAACAAAGTGGATGGACAGGTTTACAAATCGTTGCTCCTAAATCCATCATTCCTTGATTAAAAGCAGAAGCATCTTGATTTAAAATCAATTCTTGAACTATTTGATATATTTTCTTTTGTACTTTTGTTTCTGCAATATTTTCTTTAAGCAAATAATAGCGACTGATAATTCTTAAAACATTGCCATCTACAGCTGGAACTTGCTTTCCATAAGCAATTGAACTAATAGCACCGGCAGTATATTCTCCAATTCCTTTTAAAGATAAAATATCATTATATTCATAAGGAAATTTCCCTTGATATTTTTCAACAATTATTTGAGCACTTTCATGTAAATGCTTCGCACGTCGATAATATCCTAAACCTTCCCACATTTTATAGACTTCTTCTAAAGAAGCACTGGCAAGTGCTTCAATTGTAGGAAATTTTTCTAGAAAACGCTCATAATAAGGGATAACTGTTTCTGTCGTTGTTTGTTGTAACATAATTTCACTGATCCAAATATGATATGGATTTTGGTCTTTTCTCCAAGGAAAGTCTCTTTTATTTTGTTGATACCACTGTATTAATTGTTTTTGCATTCTTTTCACCTTTATTTATTTTAAAGGATATTATTTCTTTTGAAAAGAAAAATATGGCTTTCGTCATATTTAAAGTAACATTAATAATGTTCCACCAACAAGAATCAAAAATCCAATCAATGATTTCTTATTTAATTTTTCATGGAAGACAACATATGAGAAAATAATTGTCACAACAATACTTAATTTATCAATTGGTACAACTATACTTGCTGGTCCTTCTTGAAGAGCCTTGTAATAACAAAGCCATGATAACCCTGTAGCAATTCCTGATAAACAAATAAAAAGTAATTCATGACGGTCTATCTCTTTGATGGTATGTTGTTTTCCTACAACAAACACAACGACCCATGACATGATTAAAACAACTACAGTGCGAATAGCTGTTCCCAAATTAGAGTCAATATTTTGCATACCTACTTTTCCAAGTAAAGACGTTAAGCTTGCAAAAACAGCTGAAATTAAAGCATAGATCAACCAACTTTTATGATGCGTCGTTGTTGAACTTTCTTTTTGATCAATCATTAAATACGTACCTGCACCAATTAGAATAACACACATCCATTTTAATAAAGTCATATCTTCTTTTAAGAAGATAAAAGCTAAAACAATTGTAAGAATTATACTTGATTTATCAATCGGTACGACTTTATTAACATCTCCTAATTGTAAAGCTTTAAAATAACAAAGCCATGATGATCCTGTCGCAAAACCAGATAAGATTAGAAAAATCCATGTATTTGTTGAAATTGTTGAAATCTGATTTTGACTATGTACAATAAAAACCATTAACCATGAAAAAATCAAAACAACAATTGTACGTAATGCTGTTGCTACATGAGAATCTGTTTTTTTAATTCCACACTTGGCAAGAATTGATGTAATTCCTGCAAACAAAGCTGATCCAAACGCATATAAAACCCACATAAATAAATCTCCCCAAAAAATTATAGTTCTTTATACTTATTTTGTTAAGAATGCAATCTAAATCATAACAATTAATTAACATTAAATATATTTCTTTAAAACTTGAATAACAATATTCATATCAATTGGTTTAGCAATATGATCATTCATTCCAAATTCTAAAGCTTTCTTTTTATCTTCGGCAAAAGCATTGGCTGTCATCGCAATAATTGGAATATGTGATCTAATAGGATCATTCATTCTTCTTATTTTTTGAGTAGTATAATAACCATCTAAAATAGGCATTTGAATATTCATTAAAATCAAAGAATAATAATCTGTGGACTGTTTTTCAATTTGTTCAATACACTCTACACCATTTTTAACACGATCAATAAACATTCCTTCTTCATTTAAAAGTTCTATTGCTATTTCAGCATTTAAATCATTATCTTCTACTAATAAAATTCTTTTTTATAATTATTTTGTAAAATAAATGTATAAATTGAAAGGAATAAAGCAGCCACTAAAATGGTTAAAATAATTTCCCACCCTAAACGATGTTCTTTTTTTGAATTATTATATAGATCTTTTTTATTTTTCATAACTGCCCTCCTACAAAAAAAAAGGAAAAATATGCACAAAGGTATGATTTTCCTGTTTAATATAGTTGCAACTGGCTGTCATTTTAAAGACCCTATAGCTTTGCGTCACAATTTTTCAATTGCTTTGCCTATTAAGTTATCTTCATTATATTTTAACCAACAATCTATGTCAATTTATTGAAAATAAAAACGAATACTAATTCAGTATTCGCTTTAAAAAGTGTGATTTTTCAATAATCTTTTGACAATGTTTTTGATATAATTCATGTCCTTTGACCCATTCTTTAATTCGATTTGATGATTCCATCAAACAAATCGCACCAATAATAAAAAATGGTACTTGAGGAACAACAGGAAGCAATAATCCAACAAATCCTAATAATATAAAAAATACTCCTATAACAAATAAAAGACTACGATAAATGTATCTTAACTTCATATAACTGCCTCCTTTTTACAAACAAAAGAATAAGAAAGTTATATGAACAAGTCGTGAACTAATTCTAAACAATTCTTAAAGATATTCTGGACTATTTCTTAAGAAATAATAATTGTTAAAAATTTTGTGTATGATTTATCAAAATCAATCATGTTACTTAAAAACATAAATAACCATTCATTATATTATTGAAAATCTTAAAGTAACTTCAGTAAATCTATTGGGTTTTCAAAAGTATATTGACTAGGAATATCTTGACAAGTAACACTTCCCCATTTAGCTAGTCCAAAATCAATATTGGCATTTAAAGCAGCTTGATAATCTGAATAGGCATCTCCAATATAAATCACCTCATCAGAATTCAAATTTAATTTTTCTATACATTTTAATAAAGGCTCTGGATGAGGTTTATGATGCGTTGTATCATCTTCTAAAATAACAGCTGACATATATTGATCAATGTCTTTAGAAACAATATCAATTTCATATTGATCTCTTAACTTTGAAGAAACGATTGCTTGTTTAATTTTATGATTTTTAAATGTTTCTAAAACTTCTTCAAATCCTTTATAAAGGGTAGCTTTATCTTCATACTCATTGACATATTGAACCCATCTAGCATAGGTTTTTTCTTGATCTTTAACACCTAATTCTTCCATGACCTTCATACCTGGATAGGCTGCAAATTTTAAAACTTGTTCAAAAGTCCAATCTTCTCCCGTTTCTTCTTTAATGATTTTCATCAATGGATACATGTTCATATTCAATGTATTTAACAAAGTTCCATCAATATCATAAATAATTGCTTCATATTTTTTCATTTCTTTCAATCCTTTCCTTTAATAAATAAACAACCCCTCTATAAACTAATCCATCAAATAACATAGAAGAAACATCTTCATGAAAATAAAGATTTTCAAAACAACTTTGATTTATTTCATTTAATACTTTTTCAATAATATTTTCTTCATATCGCCATTTTAAATCTAATGAGAGTTCTAAACGCTTTGGATCAATCATTGTAAAAACTATACTTAGCAACAAACTAAGAATCTCATTAAATTCTTCTTGGTTTTGACATTCACGAATTTGTTGATTGATTGTTTTCCCTTTTAAAGATATCAACCCTATTTCCCCCATGATTCCACTTCTTCCATAAAGTGGTTCATCTTTATAGAAATAAGAACTTCCTATACCTACTTCATTAATATACAAATAATAAGTAGAATCTTGTTGATAAGTAAAATAACATCCTTGATGAATCATCTTAACATCATTTTGTAATTGAAGAGGAATGTTTATTTCTTTTTTGATATCTTTTAACCATTGATGTTTTTCAAGAACATTATGATGATCCGTCACATAGACATCTTCATAAACAATACCTTCTACTGCTATTTGACAACAATGTATCTTTTCTTGATCAATTAAATCTTTGATAGTCTTTTTCAATTCATCCTCACTTTGATAAAATAGAATACCCTCTTTTTTTATTTCATTAAAATTTCTTAATTGATAAATAACTTTATCTACTTGAACATAAAGACAAAGAATCAAATAATTCTTTTCATTTAATGCAAAGCGTGTTGGACATCTTCCTCCACTTGATAAATCATTTCCTACTTCTTGAATCAATTGTTTTTCTTGAAGCGTTCTTACCATATTACGAATACTTGGTTGGGATAATTGTAGATTTTCTACCAATTCATTCATTGTTGAACTGTTATGAAGATAAAGATATTTTAAAATAGCTAATAAATGTTTTTTCTTTGTTTCTTTTAATGCATTCATTATTCTCACCTTTACTTTTATTATACTATAATAAAAGTAAATTAAAAGAAAAACCAGAATCATCTGGCTTTAGGTTTAAAATAACGTGTCATATCCACACCTTCATGTTTTAATAAAGCGATTTTTTTATCAATACCTCCTGCATATCCCGTTAAACTGCCATTTGTACCAACGACACGATGACAAGGAATAATAATTGAAATAGGATTATGCCCTACAGCATTTCCCACTGCTTGTCCTGACATTTTTTCTTTATGCATTTTTTGAGCTACAACTTTTGCAATTTTTCCATAAGTTGTGACTTCACCATAAGGTATTTCACAAAGTATCTTCCACACTTCTTGTCTAAAATCACTACCTTGTGGTTTTAATGAGAGTTCTTTAATATTTGGTTTTTCTCCTTTGAAATAACGATTTAACCATTCTTTTGTTCTATGCAGTATTTCTATTTGATCATTAATAATGGGGTCTTCTTTTAATGTTGCTTGAAAATATTTTTGCCCTTCTAACCACAATCCTATTAAATTTTCTTCATCACTTACTAAGTATAAAATTCCTAAGGGTGATT
This sequence comes from Faecalibacillus sp. H12, assembly GCF_013361255.1. Classification (NCBI taxonomy): domain Bacteria; kingdom Bacillati; phylum Bacillota; class Erysipelotrichia; order Erysipelotrichales; family Coprobacillaceae; genus Faecalibacillus; species Faecalibacillus sp. H12. The sequence continues at coordinate 10,593 of NZ_JABWDK010000015.1, forward strand.
TATATGTTGTTTGATAATACATAATCTTTTCTCCTAAATATCTTGTATATTATTTTGATGACTAAAAAGCTGTTTTTGATAGTGTTTTGGTGTAATGCTCATTCTTTTTTTAAAGCTTTGAATAAAATGACTGACATTGTTAAAAGCAACTTCTAAAGCAATTTGTGAAATGATTGTTTTTTCTTTCCCTAATAGTTCTAAACTTTTTTTAATACGATAATTGATTAAATATTCATACGGTGTTGTTTGAAGAACTTGCATAAAAAGTCTTCCACAATGACCAACACTCATATTTCCATAAGAAGCAATTTCTTCAAGAGAAATATTTTCTTGATAATGTAAATGAATAAAAGCGAGACATTTTGTAAACTATGATGATAATCTTGTAAAGTATTTTCTTCATGATCTGCTTGTAATAAAAGATAATACATAAATTGAACAAGTTGTGTTGCTAAATAGTATTCTTTATGTTTTTCTTGATAAAATTCAAAAGATACATGATTGATATTTTTAATAATATCGATTATTTCTTTTTGTTTTAAAAGACAAATTCCAATGTTCATTTGTTCAATTTCTTTTTCCATAGGACCTTTTTCATAAAAATTAATAAAACTTTTTGGAAAAAGAAAAGAACGATAATGTGCTGTTTCTACTTCGATAAACTGATGAAATACTCTTTGAGAAATAAAAACAGCTTCTCCTTGATGAACTTCTATTGTTTTTCCAAGTGAAATAATTTTTATAATTCCTTCTAAAACATAAGTTATTTGCATATCTTCATGCCAATGCATTTCTTGAAAACGCATACGCGGTGGAATTATTTTTTTATTATTACAATCAAGAGCAAGAAAAGGAAAATTGGTATAAATATGTAGATTTTTTACAAATAAATCATAAGAGTTATAATCTTGCATCCAATCACCCCTTTTCTTTTATTTTAATCTATTTATTTAAAAAATTCATTAAAATCTTTTGGTGATTCTTTTCTATTTGATAAAGTATATGTACGTTTTGATTACACCACTTTTCTTCATTTTTCCTCCACATTTGGTAATAACATTGAACAAGCAAGAGCAATTGCACAAACAATTGTCATAATAATAAAAGCATAATTTAAACCATAAGCATCTGAAACATATCCAAGAACAGGGCATAATGCTGCGCCAATACTTACCGCTAAACCTAAAGTAATACCAGAGGCAAATCCAGTATGACTAGGTATATACTTTTATCCTAAAACAACCATTGGACTATAAGAAAGACTTTCACCACATGTCATGAAAATAAGCATTATTAAGGCAATCACGAAATGACTTGTATTAGTAAAAATAAAGATTGCAGGTAAGAAGATACAAAAACTAAGACGTACCATTTTACGATGTCCAAAACAATCGGCAATTCCTCCACCTAAAAGAGTAATCGATCCTATTCCATAAAAAACACTCAATAACATACTTGCGAATGAATTTGATTTAGAAAATTGTTGAATAAAATAAAACGCTAAGAATGTGGAAATTCCATTAGAAAGAATAGAACGACTAAAAACAACACAACATAATTTAATAAAACCACTCCAATCATCCTTTTGTTCACTTTTTACTTTTTCTTTCTTTTCAACTTCTAAAACATCCAAATTTTCAAAATCTTTATTAAAGAAAGAACAAACAATTCCAAAAACAATACCAGGAATCAAGAAAAGAATTGTTCCTTTCATCCCAAATAAATTCATTAAAAAAGCTGTATAAACTGGTCCTAATGTAAAACCAACCTTACCACCAAAAGAGAAAATACTCATTCCTTTTCCTTTGGCATTTTTACTAGAAACACTATTGACAAGTTTGGCAGCTTGAGGATGGAACATCACTACTCCAATTCCACTAATAATGACTACAATACATAATCCAAAGAAATTAGAAATAAAACCCGTAACTGCCATTCCACCTGAAGCAAGTAATACGCCTAATGTCATATATAATAGTTTATTCTTTTTATCCGATAACATCCCAATAAATGGTTGAACGAAAGCTCCAAAAACATTTGATACCGTAACTAACATGGCAGCTGTTGTATAATCATAATGATATGTTGCAATTAAAAATGGTAATACAGCAGATAAAATACTTTGATTAATGTCTGAACATAAATGTCCTAAAGATAAAACATATTTATAGGGAGATATCCACAAAAAGCACTAAAAAATATAGCAATATCAACATTTATATAAGAATATAAAAAAAAGATGCCGAAGCATCTTTCTCATTAATAATTTTCTGCATGAACTTCAAAGTATGCTTGTGGATGATCACATACTGGACAAACATCAGGTGCTTTTTCACCAACAACGATATGTCCACAGTTACGACATTCCCAAACTTTGACTTCACTTTTAGCGAAAACTTCTTGCATTTCTACATTATGTAATAAAGCTCTATAACGTTCTTCATGATGTTTTTCAATTTCTCCAACTTTGCGGAATTTAGCAGCAAGTTCTGGGAAACCTTCTTCTTCTGCAGTTTTTGCGAAACCTTCATACATATCAGTCCATTCGTAGTTTTCACCTTCAGCTGCAGCCGCTAAATTTTCTGCTGTATTTCCAATACCATTTAATTCTTTAAACCACATTTTAGCATGTTCTTTTTCATTATCAGCTGTTTTTAAAAATAATGATGAGATTTGTTCAAAACCTTCTTTTTTAGCTTTTGAAGCAAAGTAAGTATATTTATTTCTTGCTTGAGATTCTCCCGCAAATGCTTCCATTAAGTTTTTTTCTGTTTGTGTTCCTGCATATTTATTAGCCATATTATATCTCCTCTTCTCTATTCCTTGTTAGGAATAATTCCTACTTATATATTAATTCAACTCATCCTATTTGTCAATAAAAATGTATAGAAATAAAAGTGAGGCTATTTAACCTCACTTCGTTCAACCCATTTAATACATACATCTTTTCCATATTATAAACTTTTTTTAAATCTTTATTAATATACAAAAAAATCTAACATTTGATTGTTAGATTATTTGACACCGTGTGTTGTATTTTCATCATAATGATATGTATCAACCATTTGATGAACTTCTTTTCTAATATTACTATCTTCATCATAAGCCACTTGATAAAGATGATCTAATTGATCAAAGAAATCATGAGATAACTCAATAGGTTTACCAATATGAATCATCTTATTAGGTGTTGTTTGCATACCTTCTTCTTTCATCAACATTTCTTCATATAACTTTTCACCAGGTCTTAGACCAATAAATTTAATTTCAATATCTACATTTGGCTCTAATCCCGATAATTTAATTAAGTTTTTAGCCATATCTAAAATCTTAACAGGTTTTCCCATATCTAAGACAAAGATTTCCCCACCATGAGCATAAGCACCTGCTTGTAATACAAGTGAAACAGCTTCAGGAATCGTCATAAAATAACGAATAATATCAGGATGAGTAATTGTAATTGGTCCTCCATTTTGAATTTGTTTTTTAAATAATGGAATAACTGATCCATTAGATCCTAATACATTTCCAAAACGTACAGCTACAAATTCTGTTTTTGATTTCTTATCAAATGATTGAACAATCATTTCACATAATCTTTTTGAAGCACCCATAATATTGGTTGGGTTAACAGCTTTATCTGTTGAAATTAAAATAAACTTTTTAACTCCATATTGATCCGCAGCTTTAGCAACATTTAAAGTTCCAAAAACATTATTTTTAATTGCTTCATGTGGTGCATCTTCCATTAAAGGTACATGCTTATGAGCTGCTGCATGATAAACAATATCTGGATGGTAATAAGCAAATAAATCATTGATCTTATTTTGATCTCTAACAGAAGCAATCATTGTTTCTAAATTTAATTTAGGATATTTACGTTGTAATTCTAATTGAATATCATAAGCATTATTTTCATAAATATCTACAATAATTAATTGTTTAGGATGACTCTTAGCAATTTGTCGACATAACTCACTACCAATAGATCCTCCACCACCAGTAACCATGACAACTTTATCTTGACCATTTCCCATGATCATAATAAGCAGCTGAACTATCTCTTAAATAAGTAGAAACAGGACCATAGCTCGAAATAACCTTTAAAGCTACTGTTTTATTATCTAACTCTGTATCTCCAGCCGAATTTAAATCAGAATCAGCACCACCGCCACCTCCAGACATACATAAAGAAATATTTTTAATCGTTGACGTTGTTCCTTTATTTCCCTTTTTCTTACCCTTTCCGGATTTATTTTCTTGATTGTTATTACCATCACTTTCTTTTCCTTCATCACCAGCTAGATTTCCTCCACCTTCACTACCACCAATTTCTTGGGACTTTTCTATATTATAACCATTTTGAATTTCATAATCTTCTTGAAACTCTTTAGTTTCTTGACTCATAAAAAGTTCTTTAATAGGTCTTTCTACATAACTGCTATAAGGAAGTAAAACAACTGAAACAAACATTAAAATAACAATAACAAGTATACAAATAAATTGTATTAAATGATAACGAGTATATGAAATATAGTGAATACCTGTAAGTAAATAGTATATGAGGATAATAATGATTAAGATCATAAAAAATAATGTACTTCTATAATCTGTATAAGCATATTGTAATCCTAAAAGAATTAATATATTTATTAATCCATAAAGGGCGTTCTTTTTATGATCATCGCTACAAAACTAGCAGCAATATAATAAATTGTAAGTAATAATGTTAGATAAACGAGTTGACTATCTAGACCAGTAAGAAAATCTATGATATTAAAGTTTTTACTCATTGCTTCTAAAGCAACACCATATTGATATATGGCATAACATAAACATCCTAGTGCACATAAATTAATAAATGTTCCAATATATTTTATTTTATTTTTTCTAATATAAAATAAAACTAAACTAAGTACCAAGGTAGCTATTGTATAAATTAAACGTTGATTTAAAGTATAAGATAAAGTATCAATGATAATATTGATTGCACATAAATTACATAACAAAAGAGAGAATATTTCTATATAAATAGGTTTTATTTTCTTTAACTTATCCATAATAACCTCCCAATCGTTCCTCTTCTATTCCTTTAGAAGCTGCTGTATAAAGACAACCATATTGATAATTTAAAGCACTTAAAGAATATCTTTGATGACTTGGTATTTTATATGATAACATTTTGTAAAGAACATCTTTATAATTGTCATAACAATTAATATGATAAATAACATAATGATCCTTTGTGATATTTTGAAAAATAATATCAAAATCAATTTCTTGATTTAACATCTTATGACATAATGAATGAAAATAATCATAAGCTATATCATTTTCATTAAAATCATCTGTTATTAAAATAGTAACTAAGACATTTTTTACAATAGGTTGACTTCCTATATTCACATAAATATCTTGTCTTTGAAGCGTAGATTTCCAATTAATATATTTTAAAGAATCACCTTGACGATATTGCCTAATTTCATACAACTCAGAATAATCATTTCCATAACGATAAGGTGAATATAATTCACTATCATCTACAAAAATTTCTAATTTTTTTACTTCTTGTTCTATATCTATCAAATTAGGTTCAATATACATGCTACATTTCTTTTGACAACGTGTTGTATGATAAAACAATCCTAATAAATCGTAACAACGAAAACGTGTAATCGTTAAATCACAATGTCCTACATGATTTCGAAGTAAAATAATATCTGTTTGTTCATCTTCCATATAAACTTTATAACTATTTTTTTGATTACAAATTGTTTGGATGTATTCATAGTCTATCTTAATTAAAGCACTTGGATAATATTTATAAGGAACTCTTTTGAAATGTAAATAAGCTAAATGATTTCTTTTAGCGATAAAATGTTCATGTGTTTTTTCAACATCTACATGTCTCATTCCTGGTAAAGAAATAACTAAAGATAGAATTGGTAAAATATATGTACAAATAAGCAAAGAATAAACAGATGTCGTTAAATATAAAAATAACACAACGCCTAATATACTAAAGTATTTGATTTTACCATTTCTCATATTTTTATTTTTGGTTCCTTTACTTCTTTTAAAATACTTTTAATAACGTCTTGAATAACAACACCTTTAACTTTTGCATCATAGGTTAAAATCAAACGATGTGACAATACATCATAAATAACTTTTTTAATATCATTAGGAATAACATAATTTCTATGATCCATATAAGCTATTGCTTTATAAAGAAATAGATGTACGTGGAGAAGCCCCTTGTTGAATCAATTCATGATCACGTGTTTTATGAATAATTCTTACAATATAATTATAAATCTTATCATCCACATAAACTTGATCTACTTGTTTTTGTAATTCTATTATATCTTGCGGTTTACATACAGATCGAATGATATCTAAAGGATTTTCTTGACTTTTTCTTTTTAAAATTTCAATTTCATCTTCTAATGAGGGATACCCCATTGAAAGTCTCACCATAAAACGATCTAATTGTGAATCTGGTAATAATTGTGTTCCTGCTGATCCATAAAGATTTTGTGTAGCCAGAACTGTAAATGGTTGTGGTAATTGATAAGTGATACCATCAACTGTCGTTCTTCCTTCTTCCATTACTTCTAATAAAGCAGATTGTGTTTTAGGAGATGTTCTATTTATTTCATCTGCTAAAAATAAATTACACATGATAGGTCCTTCTTTATATTCAAAATCATTGTTTTTTTGATTATAAATAATAAAACCTGTAACATCTCCTGGTAAGACTCGCTTGTAAATTGCATACGATGAAAATCTAAAGATAAAGCTTTAGAAAGTGCTAACGTTAAATTTGTTTTCCCAACACCAGGTATATCTTCTAATAAAACATGACCCCTTGCTAAAATACAAGCCAATATTTTTTTAATATGTTCATCTTTTCCAACGACCGCCTTTTTGACCTCGTTAATTACTAATTCTAATTCATTCATTCTTTTTTCTCCATATTGCTTTCATCATAGTCTCTTTCAAATCACTAAAAAAAGAAAACCTCGAGAATATCCCAAGGTTTTCTATCAATGATTGTGAGTATATTTTGATATCCTATAAATTAGAATACCCCATTAAATCTTCATCAACTGCACGTGCCACTTCACGTCCTTCTCTAATTGCCCAAACAACTAAAGATTGACCTCTACGCATATCACCAGCAACATACAATTGTTTTTGATTTGTTTGGTAATTTTCATCTGCCACATTTCCTCTTGGTGTAAGTTTTACATCAAAAGCTTTAGCAACATAATCTTCGCAACCTACAAATCCTGCAGCAATTAAAACAATATCTGCATCTAATGTTTTTTCGCTTCCTTTAACAGGAACCATTTGCATGCGACCTTCTACTTGTTTTGATTCAAGTGAGACAATAACGACTTGTTTTACATTTCCTTTATCATCTTTAATAAACTCTTTAACAGTTGTTTGATAAAGACGAGGATCATGTCCAAAGACAGCAATAGATTCATTTTGTCCATAATCTGTCTTTTTCACACGTGGCCATTCAGGCCATGGATTTGAATCCAAACGTTCATGAGGTGGTTCTGGCATCATTTCTAATTGAATAACTGATTTACATCCTAAACGAATAGCTGAACCCACACAATCATTACCAGTATCTCCACCACCAATAACAAGTACATTTTTACCTTTTGTTTCAACAAAAGTTTGATCTTCTAATTGACTATTAAGTAATGATTTAGTAATTCCAGTTAAATAATCAACCGCAAAGTAAATACCTTTGGCATCTCTCCCTGGTGCTTTAATATCTCTAGCCTTTTTACTACCACAAGCAAGAATAACACGATCAAATTCTTTATATAATTGTTGAACTTGTTTTCTATTTTCAATACCGGCATTTGTTTTAAAAACAACACCTTCTTCTTCCATTAATTCAATACGACGATCAATAATATGTTTTTCAAGTTTCATGTTAGGAATACCATACATTAATAGCCCTCCTAAACGATCTTCTCTTTCAAAGACTGTTACTTGATAACCTCTTTTATTTAATTGATCGGCTGCTGCAAGTCCTGAAGGGCCTGACCCAATAATTGCTATTTTTTTATCAATACGATGTTTAGGTGGATGGGGTTGCATCCAATTGGAAGCATAAGCTGTTTCAATAATTGCATTTTCATTTTCTCTTACGGTAACGGGATTTCCATTTAATCCACAAGTACATGCTGCTTCACATAAAGCAGGACATACTCTTGATGTGAATTCTGGAAAATTATTTGTTTTTAAAAGTCTTTTTAAAGCGGCTTTATAATTTTTATGGAAAATTAAATCATTCCATTCAGGTATCAAGTTGTTTAGTGGACAACCTGATACCATTCCTTGAATCATTTTTCCATTTTGACAGAAAGGAACTCCACAATCCATGCAGCGAGCTCCTTGGCATGATTGTTCATCACGAGATAATGGTTTATGAAATTCATTAAAGTTCTTAATACGTTTTAATGGTTCAACTTCTGTTGATACTTGTCTTTCTATTTCTAAAAATCCTGTTGGCTTTCCCATAATCTACATTCCTTTCTTAAAAGCATTGAATGCTTCTACTTTTGCTTGTTCATTTGTAAGTCCTTGTTGTTCAAATGAACTAATAAGTGACATCATACGTTTATAATCATGAGGAACAACTTTTTTGAAGTGTGCAACTTCATTTCCAAAGTCATCTAAAATCTTTTTCGCAACATTTGAATTTGTATATTGATAATGTTTTTGAATCATTTCTTTTAATTGATCTTCATCATAACGTGATTTCACATTTTTATATTCTACGAGTTCTTTATTGACATGTTCATAGAATGTATTATCTGGATCATAGACATAAGCAACACCTCCAGACATACCAGCAGCAAAGTTACGCCCTGTTTTTCCTAAAACAATAACCATACCACCTGTCATATATTCAAGACCATGATCTCCAATACCTTCAACAACGGCATGTGCTCCTGAGTTACGTACGGCAAATCTTTCACCAGCAACTCCATTGATATAAACTTCACCAGATGTTGCTCCATATAAAGCAACGTTACCAATGATAATATTATCTTCTGGTTTAATTGTTGAATCTTTTGGTGGTACCACAATTAATTTACCACCTGATAAGCCTTTTCCAAAGTAGTCATTACTATCTCCATAAAGATGTAATGTTAAACCTTGAGGAATGAAAGCACCAAATGATTGACCACCTGCTCCATAGCAGTTAACTTTGAAAGTATCTTCTTCTAATGATGTTCCATATTTCTTCGTAATTTCTGATCCAAAGAGTGTTCCAAATGAACGATCGATATTTGTAACATGGACATCAATTTCTTTACCTTGATGTTTATCTAAAGCTTCTTTAAATTGTTTATAAAGAACTGTTGTATCTTTGACTTCATTTAATTTGAAATCATATTCATTATTCTTTTCATGATGACTATGTTTACTAGAAGTAAATGGATTATTTAAGATTTTTGATAAATCAATATTTTTAACATCATCCTTAGGTTCTAATAAATCACTACGACCAACCATTTCATCAACTGTTTTGAATCCAAGCTGAGCCATATATTCTCTTAATTCTTGAGCAATGAAACGCATAAAGTTTTCAACATATTCAGGTTTACCTTTAAAACGTTTTCTTAAAATAGGATTTTGTGTAGCAACCCCTACTGGACATGTATCTAAGTTACATACTCTCATCATAACGCAGCCCATTGTTACAAGTGGTGCTGTCGCAAAACCAAATTCTTCTGCTCCAAGTAAAGTAGCAATTGCAAGATCTCTACCTGTCATGAGTTTACCATCTGTTTCAATAACAACACGGCTTCTTAAATCATTCATGATCAATGTTTGATGAGCTTCTGCTAAACCTAATTCCCATGGAAGACCTGCATTATAAACTGAGTTTTTAGGAGCAGCCCCTGTTCCTCCATCATATCCTGAAATAAGGATAACACCTGCACCTGCTTTAGCAACACCGGCAGCAACTGTTCCAACACCAGCTTCTGATACAAGTTTAACTGAAATACGTGCTTCTTTATTAGCGTTCTTTAAGTCATAAATCAATTGTGCTAGGTCTTCAATTGAATAAATATCATGATGTGGTGGTGGTGAAATTAAGCTAACCCCTGGTGTAGAGTGTCTTGTTTTAGCAATCCATGGATAAACTTTACCACCTGGTAAGTGTCCACCTTCTCCTGGTTTTGCTCCTTGTGCCATTTTAATTTGAATTTCATTGGCACTACATAAGTATTCACTTGTTACTCCAAAACGTCCTGAGGCAACTTGTTTAATAGCTGAACATTTACTATCACCATTAGGAAGTGTTTCAAATCTTTCTGGATCTTCTCCACCTTCACCACTGTTAGACTTACCATGTAATCTATTCATTGCAATCGCCATTGTTTCATGTGCTTCTTTTGAAATTGATCCATAAGACATCGCACCTGTTTTAAATCTTCTAACAATTGATTCCACAGGTTCAACTTCTTCAATTGGAATTGATTTTGTCTTTTTAAATTGCATTAAACCTCTTAAGTTTAAATGTGCTCCTTCTTCATCAATCATTTTTGAATATTCTTTAAATAATTGATAATCACCTAAACGTGTTGCTTGTTGTAATTTATGAATCGTTGCCGGATTATATAAATGTTCTTCTTTTCCTGATCTTTCTTTATGATCACCGGCGCTGTTTAATGAAATGTCTACATCTAATCCAAGTGGATCATATACTTGATCATGTCTATATTCGACATCTTTTTCAATATCTTTAATTGTTTTTCCTTCAATACGACTTACTGTTTTAGAAAAATATTTATTCACTAAATCACTTGATAAACCGATTGCTTCAAAGTTTTGTGATCCACGATAAGATTGAATTGTACTAATTCCCATTTTAGAAGCAATTTTAACAATACCATGTAAAATACCACTATTATAATCATCAACGGCTGCATAATAATCTTTATCTAATAAACCTTGATCAATTAAATCAAAGATTGTATCTTGTGCTAAATACCCATTGATAGCTGAAACACCATATCCAAGTAATGTCGCATAATGATGTACTTCTCTTGGTTCAGCTGATTCAAGAATTAAAGCTAAACTGTTACGTTTTTTTGTTCTTACTAAATAAGAGTTAACAGCTCCAACAGCTAATAATGAAGGAATTGGTAAATGGTTATCATCTACTGCCCTATCTGATAAAATAACAATATTACATCCTTCATGATAACGTTTATCTACTTCTACAAAAACACGATCAATTGCTTTTTCTAATGAAGTATTTTTAATATATGTAATATTAACTTCACCTACTTTAAAGCCTTCTTTTTTCAAGTTTTTGATTTTTAAAATATCTGTATTACTTAAAATAGGGTGATTGATTTTTAATAAATGACAGTTTTCTGGTTTATCTTCCAACATATTTCCATCTCGACCAATACAAATACTTGTTGAAGTAATGATTTCTTCACGAATCGCATCGATTGGTGGATTGGTTACTTGTGCAAACAATTGTTTAAAGTAATTAAATAATGGTGGATGTTTTGTCGATAAAGCTGCAATTGGTGTATCATTTCCCATTGCTACAATATTTTCATTACCAGTTAAAGCTAAGTTTTTAATATAGTTTGTATCTTCGTAACTATAACCATGAATCTTTTGTAATTTAGTTAATTCTTCTCCTTCGTATCTTTCTACTCTAATACTAGGAATTCTCATATCTTTTAAATTAATTAAATTGCTTTCCAACCATTCTCCATAAGGTTGTTTTGTTGCATACGTTTCCTTTAAAACATCATCTTCAATAAGTTCACCTTTAACAGTATCAACTAATAACATTTTTCCAGGTCTTAGTCTTTCTTTTAAAACAATATCTTTAGCTGGAATATCTAATGATCCTACTTCTGAAGATAATACTAAATAATGATCTTTTGTAATGTAATAACGTGATGGTCTTAAACCATTTCTATCTAAGATAGCCCCCATGATGTCTCCATCACTAAATAAGATAGAAGCTGGTCCATCCCAAGGTTCCATAAGTGTAGCATTATATTCATAGAAATCTTTTTTTGCTTGTGACATGCTTTTATCATTTTCATAAGGTTCTGGAATACACATCATGACAGCTCTTGGAAGTTCCATACCTGACATTACTAAAAATTCCAATGTATTATCTAACATAGCTGAATCGGAACCATTGACATCAACAACAGGATATACTTTTGAAGTATCCACAACATCTGTTTGCATGTTTTCTTCTCGACAGAGCATGTTATTCGCATTTCCTTTAATTGTATTGATTTCACCATTGTGAACAATAAATCTATTAGGATGGGCTCTTTTCCATGATGGCATTGTATTTGTTGAAAAACGTGAATGAACTAAAGCAATGGCACTTTTATAACTTTTATCTTGTAAATCTTTAAAGAATAATCGAAGTTGTTGTACTAAGAACATTCCTTTATAAACAATTGTACGACTTGAAAGTGAACATACATAAGTATCTTCAAATTGACTTTGTTCAAAAATTCTTCTCACTTGATATAATTTTCTATCAAAATCTAAACCACAATTTACACCATGAGGTTTTTTAATAAATGCTTGGACAATATATGGCATGGCATCTAATGCTTTTTTCCCTAAAACACTAGGTACAGTTGGTACAGCACGCCAACCTAAAAATTCTAATCCTTCTTTTTTAACAACTGTTTCAAACATTTTTTTGACACGTAAACGTACTTTTTCATCTTGAGGCATAAAGAACATTCCAACTCCATAATGTCCTTTTTGAGGTAATGTAAAATCTTTAATAATCTTTTGAAAATATTCATCTGGTATTTGTGTTAAGATTCCTACACCATCTCCAGTTTCCCCTGCTGCATCCTTTCCAGCACGATGTTCTAATTGTTCAACGATTTTTAAAGCATCATCTACTGTTTTATAAGTTTTTAATCCTTTGATATTAACAACGGCCCCTATTCCGCAGTTATCATGTTCAAATGACTGATCATATAAACCTACATTTTCTTTGTTCATAAAGGTTCCTCCTTTTTTTGTACAGTTAGAATAGCACATTTAGTAATATGTGTAAAGATTAGCGTTTTTTTTATGATTTTCCTAAAAAATAGCTAGATTGTATACATTTTTTAATGTTTTATCAATAATTTGATAATCTTTTTTTAGCAAATTAATAAATTTATTACAAAAGCGAGAAAAAATTTTTTTATTTTTTTTTTATTTATTGGCATTAAATGATAAAAAGAGTAGAATAAATGTAGTATTAATATATGGAAAGAGGAGAAAAATATGGAAGGTATGTTTATTGTCGAAACTTCTGCTAGACATATTCACTTAAGTGATAAAGATTTAGCAACTTTATTTGGTGAAGGTCATCAATTAACAAATAAAAAAGATTTATCTCAACCTGGTCAATTCGCTTGTGTTGAAAGAGTAAAAGTAATTGGACCTAAAGGAGAATTAAATATGTCTGTTTTAGGACCTACAAGAAAAGAAACTCAAGTAGAAATTTCTTTAACTGACGCTAGAAGCATTGGTGTTCAAGCATTAATTAGAGAATCAGGAGATATCGAAGGAACTGCTGGATGTAAATTAGTTGGTCCTGCAGGAGAAGTTGAAATTCCTTGTGGCGTGATTGCTGCAAAAAGACATATTCACTTAACACCTGAAGATGCTGAAAAATTTGGAGTAAAAGATAAAGAAATCGTTAAAGTTGAAATTAATACAGATGGACGTTCTTTGATCTTTGGTGATGTTGTTTGTCGTGTAAGCGCTTCATATGCAACAGCTATGCATATTGATACTGATGAAAGTAATGCAGCAGCTTGTGGTAGAGAAGTTTACGGTAAAATCATTAAATAAGAAAAAGAATGGTTTTAGATATAATTTCTAAAATCATTCTTTTTTTATACCTATAATATCTTACTTCGACAAATTATGATATAATCTTCGTGGGTGATGACATGAAAATATTAGATACTCTTGGAAAGTCAAAAAAGGCTATTGGTGGTGTTATAGCAATTATCGTTTTAGTTATTGCAATCTTTTTTGCAGGTGTTCATTATGCAAGTGGTAGTAACAATGATAAAATTACTTCAACAACCATTAAAAATCAATTAACTGAAATTAATGAGCTTGCACTTTATTCATATGATTATAGTAAGGTAGGAAAATTTTCTAATAAATTATCTTTTAATGGTTGGAAAATTCCTTTAACACAAAAAAATTTTATTATTACATATGATGGATCTATTAAAGCAGGGATTGATTTAAAACAGGCTAAAATAAGTATTGATAATGATCAATTAAATATTACTTTACCTGCAGCAAAAATTTTAAGTCATGAAATTGATGAAAACTCTATTGAAGTATATGATGAATCATCAAATATTTTTAATCAGATAAGTATTAACGATTATAAATCTTTTGCAACTAAAGAAAAGAAAAAAAATGAAAAAGAAGCTATTTCTAATGGTATTTTAGAAAAGTCTAAAACAAAAGCTGAACAAACCTTAACCACATACCTACAGGCTATTCCAGAAATTAAAGATCATTATAAATTAAATATTACAATTGAAGATGCAAAAACCGATGAGTAACAAACTCATCGGTTTTCTATTATTTATTAACAGCTTTTTTTAATGCAGAACTTGCTTTAAATGCAGGTGCTTTACTTGCAGCAATTGTCATTGTTTCACCAGTTCTTGGGTTTCTACCTGTTCTTTCACTACGAGTACGAACTTCAAAATTACCAAAACCTTTTAAAGAAACTTTATCTCCTTTAGCTAAAGCATCAGTAACAACTTCAACTAAAGCAGTTACGACTTTATCTACATCAGTTTTTGTTAATTCAGTGCTTGAAGCAATAGCTTCTACTAATTCAGTTTTATTCATTTTTATTATCTCCATTTCTCGAAATTTAGGATAATAAATCCTAGTCATATTCTACTACGTTATCTATTTATTTACAATAAAATAGTATGTATCAATTATAATTCTTCTATAAATTGTTCACATATTTCTTTGGACGTTGCCCATGATGTAACTAGACGTATACATGTATGTTGGTCATCTATTTTAAACATATACGTTGTTATATAGTTTTTATTTATTTTTTCCAACGTTTGTTGATCAACGATTGGAAATATTTGATTAGAAGGACTTTCAATATACATCTTATAGCCTTTATCTTTGAATCCTTTTCTTAATATATCAGCACATTCATTTTCATGTTTTCCTATTTCTAGATATAAATCATTTTCAAATAAAGCATTAAATTGAACTCCTAATAATCTTCCTTTAGCAAGCATGGCACCTTTTTGTTTAATGTGATATCTAAAATCGGTTTTTAATTCATCATTAATAATAACTAAACATTCACCAAATAAGGCTCCCATTTTTGTACCACCAATATAGAAAACATCACTATAAAGCGCCATCTCTTGTAAAGTTGGTGCATCTTTCAAGACAAGTGCACTTCCAAGTCTTGCTCCATCTATAAATAAATATAAATTATTTTGTTGACAGCATTCATATATGCCTTTTAATTCTTCTAAAGTATAGTACGTACCATATTCTGTTGTTTGTGAAATATATACCATTTTAGGTTGCACCATATGTTCATCAGGATGTTCACGCATGATTTCATCAATCATTTCAGGAATCATCTTTCCATCTTGATGTGGCTTTGTTAAAATCTTATGCCCGGTAAATTCAACAGCTCCTGTTTCATGAACATTGATATGTCCACTATCAACAGCAATAACAGCTTGATAATCTTTTAATGCTGAAGAAATCATAATCATATTTGTCTGTGTACCACCTACTAAAAAATGAATATCTACATTTTCATTTTCTAATATAGCTTTTATTTTATCTTTAGCTTTTTGACAATATTGATCTTCCCCATATCCTACTGTTTGAATAAAATTTGTCTTATTTAAAGCTTCCATCACTTGTGAATGAGCTCCTTCTAAATAATCACTTGCAAAGTTATACACCTTAACCTCCTAAAGAAAATAGGAAACATTGTTTCCTATAATTCTTCTCCATTTGTTTCAATTACTTTTTTATACCAATAATATGAATCTTTTTTGTATCTATTTAAAGTACCTGAATTTTCATCTTCTTCACGATCAATATAAACAAAACCATAACGTTTTTGATATCCGTTTAGCCAGCTTAATAAATCAGTATAAGACCATGTACAATAAGCAAGAACACGACAACCATCATCACATGCTTTTTTAAGTTCTTCGATATGACGTTTTAAATAATCAATACGATATGGATCATGAATTTGTCCGTCTTCTAATTTATCAAATGCACCTAAACCATTTTCGGAAATAACGATTGGTAAATCATAACGCGAAGTAATTTCACGACAACACATTCTAATTCCCATTGGATCAATTGTCCAATCCCAATCTGTTGTTGGTAAAAACTCATTTTGTGGTTTTTTATAAAGACCAGGTACACCTTGAACTTTAGCGGTACCTTTTTTACCAGTGTTATTCATTGTATGATCACTACCAACACCATTAATATCATTATATTCAACAACACATGTTTGATAATAGTTCACACCCATGAAATCAATAAGTGAAGCTGCTTTTTTCATTAATGCTTCATCACCTTCTTCGAAGATAGGAGCACATCCTAATGATTTTAAATATTGAATAGCAGCACGTGGATAACGTCCATAAGCATAAGCATCCATCCAATAATAATTTTGTAAATCATCATAGTCCGCTTTAGCCATTGCATTTTCAGGTTTACGATCATAAGCATAACTTGGACTATAAGCAAATGAAGCCCCTACTTTTGCTTCTGGATGAAGTTCTTTTAAAGCTATAACACTTTTAGCATGTGCAATATTGGCATGATGATTGACTTGATAGAATGTTTTCATATCATCTACTTTTCCTGGTGGATGCATTCCTTCTAACCATCCATGTCCTGTAAAGATATTTTGTTCATTCATTGTAATCCAATATTTTACACGATCTCCATATCTTTTAAATAATGTTGTGGCATAATTTACATAATCATCAACAATTTTTCTGCTTTCCCAACCATGATATTGGTCTTCTAAAGCTTGTGGCATATCCCAATGATAAACTGTAACCATAGGTTCAATTCCATATTTTAATAATTCATTGATAAGATTGTCATAAAATTCTAAACCTTTTTCATTGACTTCACCATTTCCATTTGGATAAATACGTGTCCAAGCAATTGAAAAACGATATGTTTTCAATCCCATTTCTGCCATCAACTTGACATCTTCTTTGTAACGATGATAATGATCAACGGCCTTATCACCTGTTGTTGCTTTAAAAGTCTTTCCTGGAATTCTTACAAATTTGTCCCAGTTGGAAACACCTTTACCATCTGCATCCCAGCCACCTTCTACTTGATAAGCAGCAGATGCACTTCCCCAAAGAAAATCTTTAGGAAATCCTTTTGTTTCTTTAAAATACATTCTTTTTCTCCTTATTTCATATATTTTTTGATAAACTGACTTAATGTTTGTTTAAAGTCATCGTTTTCAACAAGTTCATATAAGTATTTTTCATCTTTTAAGACAAACAATACTTTTTCTCCTCTATTTTTATTATATAGCGGATAAACCATCTTTAATGGTACAAAATCGTCATCTTTTGCATGAAAATACAATGTAGGTATATCATTGTGTCTAACATATTTTGTTGTATTTTCTTTTAAATCAATATGCACAGCTTTTTTAATATGGTGTGCAATAATTGAAATTGCTGGATATTTTGAAATCTTATAATCTGCTTCTAAACGATATCCAATAATATCATATGGTGACGTATAAGCCCCATCTGAAATAATAGCTTCAACATTTTTTAAAACATGTCTACCTGAAGCATTTAAAATTGTATTTGCTCCTTGTTCTTTACCATACATTAATATTTTATGATCTTTCCCATAAGTTTCTAATAGGTACTTATTCCAACATACTAAATCATTGACATCCTTGATTCCAAATCCTCTAATATAACCATCACTTTGTCCATGTGCACAAGCATCTATTAATAAGATTTGTGCTTCTGGCAAATGGTCTTCAAAATATGGAACATATAATTGCATATCTTTTGCCTGTAAACCAAATGGATGTGAAATTAAAACTGTCATTTGAGGGTTTTCTTTAGGAATCAAAATTCCTCTTAATTGAATATCTTGATCATTTTTTATATAAATATTTTGACTATTGAATTTTGTTTCTAAAATACTTGGTCTATCTTCTTGTTTATGATGTCTGTATAATAATTTTTTTGCATATTTTTTGGATAATGTGTAAACAGATGCTGCTGCAGTAGAAACACCTCCTAAAACTAATAATCCTTTAATTGCTGTTTTATTATTCTTTACCATTTGAATATTCCTCCTTATATTCTTCCATTAATAATCTATTAATATTAGCTACCTGTTCAAATGAAGTAAGACGATATTCATCATGATTCATCCTTGCTGCATAGAAACGAATTGCTTTTTCTAATTCCAAACGCATAATTTCTTTATATTCTGGTGGAAATGTTGAAATTGGAAAACATACAAATAAGAATGTATTATAATCTTTTGAAAATAAATCGATAAGTAAATCATATCCTTCTATTTCTAAAATTCTATTTCCTATTTCTTTTTGTAAATCATGATTAGCAAAAGTCAACACATCATTCATTACAAAACGTAGAATATCTTCACATGCATCAATATATTGTTCATGATTATTTTTATAAAGTGATTTGAGATATGAAATAACAATATTATTTTCTAACTGATCTGGATTTAATCTTTCAAAATGATTAAATAATCTTTCAGCAACTTCTTTATTCAATAAAATAAGGTTTCCAAATTCTTTTATAATTGAAAGTGTAAATCTTGGCATTTGACATAAGCGCTCAAAGATTTCTAATAATTCATCTTTAGTTGATTTAAAAAATCCATCTATATGATTTGTCATTTTCTTTATGGTCTCTTTAAAATATTCTAAATGAAATTGATATTCAGTATCTAAATATTTTGCATTTACTCCATCCCATTCATATTCATATAAAATTTTATCTAATAAAAGAGCTATTGAATCCATAAATTTTTTATAATTTTTATTATATAATAATCTATCTAAATATGGATTAAAAAATGTATAAAATTCATCAACAGTTTCTTGGTTTGTACCAGAATGATATTCTAAGTAATCTAAAATATTTCGATAATCTAAAGGTTCTAGTATTGTATTAACTGTATGTGTTTCAATAAAATGCTCAAAAACATGACAATGTAAAATTGTTTTAAATTGATTAAAATAAAGAATCTTATTTAAAGCATCTTTTATAATGTATTCTTGTTCTTGTTCATGAAGATTAACAGAAAATGTTGGTACGATTTCATCTCCAGAATAATCTATAGTAACAAATACATCGATTGCTTTAAATTGAATATCTAAAATATAATAATGAAATTTATGTTCAAATTTTTTTGTTTGTACTGCACTATGACACCTGTATCTTCCTATATATGTGCTTTTATGGGTTTCTAAATATTTTTCAATACATTTTCTTGCCATCATTTTTTCTCCTTTATATTCTTATTTTACCATTTTTGATTATTGATGAAAACAAAAAAAGGAAATCAATCAATGAGTTTCCTTTAATTATCATCTTTATAAAAGTTTCTAATTATATCGGATTATAAGAACTATAATCTATTTCCTGGGAAATATAGCAAATATTGTTTTATTTATAAAAAACTTCATGTAAATATAGTCCTTGTGGTTTAGCTTTAAATAAACACTTTTTTTGTCCCTTACTTTCTAGTAACTCTTCTAAAAATTCTTTAGTAATTCTGTGTGCCCCTACTTGAATCAAGCCACCAACTAAATGTCTTACCATATATCTTCTAAATCCATTACCTACAAGCTTAAAAGTAACAATACCTTGATTATTTTCAATTTCAATTTGATAAAGTGTTCTAATTGTATTGCCATATTGATCAACAGCACAAAAGGATGCAAAATCGTGTTCACCAATAAAAATTTTTGCAGCATTCCTCATTGCTTCTATATCTAATTCTTTTCCATATTGATAAATATAATTTGTTTCGAATGGAGAATAATCATTCATACTTAACATATAATGATATTCTTTCTTAATAGCAGAATAACGACTATGAAAATTTTCATCAACTAAGAAACTATCAATAATATAAATATCATTAGGTAAAAAGTGATTAATAGCCCTTTCCCATTGTTTTTCAGGCATTTCCCTTAAAGTATCAAAGTGAAAGACTTGTCTTCTACCATGAACTTTAGCGTCTGTTCGACCACTTGCATGAATAACAATATTTTCATCTTTACAAATATTTTTTATAGCTTTTTGAATTTCACCTTGAACTGTTCTAAATTGATTTTGAACTTGAAATCCGTGAAATTTACTACCATCATAACTTACAATACATTTTATTCTATTCATTACATAAAACTCATTATAATCACACCACAACATACACCTAATGTTATTAACATTGATAAAGTATCTAAATGCGTCCATGTTAAAACTTTGTATTTTGTACGTGTTGCTTCTGGATTATAATTTCTACTTTCCATAGCGTTAGCAAGTTCTTCTGCCCTTTGAAAAGCAGAAATAAATAAAGGAATAATTAATGAAATAATTGATTTTATTTTTTCCATGAAAGATCCCTCATTAAAATCCGCACCTCTACTAGCCTGTGCTTTCATAATTCTTTTCGCTTCATCTAATAAATCAGGTATAAATCTTAATGCAATTGAAATCATCATAGCAAGTTCATGCACTGGAAAATGAAATCTTTTTAATGGATTTAATAAACTTTCAATAGCTAGTGTTAATTCTAAAGGCTTCGTTGTAGAAGTCATTAATGTTGTTAAAGTAATAATCAATACAAGCCTTATAAAAATATAAGCAGTTTGTATTAAAGCACCTGAGTAGATACTAATACTTCCTATTTTTATTATAACATCACCTGTTTTCATTAAAAATATATTAAAAATCATCAAAAACAACATCATAAAGACCATCGGTTTTATTGCTTTTAAAATATGAGAAAGTTTAATTTTAGAAACTAACGAACATAATAAAACATAAATTGCTAAGATACCGTATCCTATAAATCCCGCATCAAAAAAAACAGATATTAAAAATATGAAAACAGCACATATTTTTAATCGTGGATCTAAACGATGAATTATTGAATTCCCCGGTATATATTTACCAAAAGTCATATTATCCATGAAGTTCACCACCAATCGCTTCAACTAAATCATCAATATCATTGATAGATGTATCTAGATGATATCCTTTTAGATTTAACTGAATAATAAGATTTGTGATTAAAGGTAAATCTATTCCTAAATTTAATAAATAATCACTATCTAGAAAAATATCTTTTACTTTCCCAGCTTTTTCAACTTGTCCGTCATTCATTACAACAACATTGTCACAATATTCTAAAACATGGTTCATATCATGAGTTACTAAAACTACTGTTTTACCCATTTCATGAATTTTTTTAAATAAATCCATCATTTCTTTAATCCCTGATGGATCTAATCCAGCTGTTGGTTCATCTAAAACAAGAATATCTGGATCCATAGCAAGTATTCCAGCAATCGCTACCCTACGTTTTTGACCACCTGATAAATCAAATGGGGACTTTTCTAAATAAGTTTCATCTAAACCTACCATTTCAAGAGATTTTTTAGCTATTTCTTTAGCACTATTTTCGTCAATTCCAAAATTCATTGGACCAAACATTATATCTCTTTCGATTGTTTCTTCAAACAATTGATATTCTGGAAATTGAAAAACAAGACCTGATTTTTTTCTAAGACTTTTTAAATTTTGAGGCTTATTATTTTGTGAAATAATATAATCATCTATTTTTATTTCTCCACTTGTTGGTAATAATAAAGCATTTATATGTTGGATAAGTGTCGATTTCCCACTACCTGTTTGTCCAATGATAGCTGTAAATGAACCCTTTTCTATTTTTAAATTCACATTTTTAAGTGCATAATATTCAAAAGGCGTATTATATCCATATATATGATCTAAACTTTTGCATGTAATTGACATAGTTGTTTCTCCAATTCTTCTACATCTAATGTATCTTTAATTTGATAACCTTTTTTTTGTAATTTTCTAGCAATTTTTAATGAAAAAGGAATATCTAATTTTAATTCTTTTAATAATTTTTCATTTGTTAATATTTTTTGAGGTTTGTCGCAATCTACAATCTCTCCTTTATTTAAAAGAATAACTCGGTCAGCATTTTTTGCTTCTTCAATATCATGCGTTATTGAAATGATTGTCATATTATTTTGTTTCTTTAACTCTTTTACTAATTCATTTATTTCTTTTCTACCTCGTGGATCCAACATACTTGTTGCTTCATCTAAAATAATGATAGATGGACTCATCGCTAAAATACCTGCAATCGCAACTCTTTGTTTTTGACCACCGGACAATTTAGTTGGTTCATGATCCAAAAAATTCTCCATTCTAACTACTTTAGAATACCTATTAATAAGTTCATCCATTTGTTCTCTTGGTACACAAATATTTTCTAGTCCAAAAGCTATATCATCTCTAACAGTAGCACCAATAAATTGATTATCTGGATTTTGAAAAACAATTCCTACTTTTTCTCTTATTTTATATAAATTTTCTAAATTTAATTGATAATCATCGATATAAATTTCACCAGATTTTTTTTCTAATAATCCTATAAGTAATTTAGCAATTGTACTTTTACCACTACCATTATGTCCTAAAATAGCTACATATTCACCTTTATGGATTTGAAAAGAAATATTGTTTATTGTTTGTAATCCAGGTTCGTATTCAAAACATAAATTTTCTACCTTAATTATTTCTTCCATTGTCTTCTCCTCATGAACGTGTTTAGTTCATTCTATAATTTATAAGGAAACAAGTCAAATAAAAAAGGACTGAATTTCTTCAGTCCAACATCATTATTTAGTTAATGATAAGATTGCCATTGGTGCATTATCACCTTTACGGTTATATGTTTTTAAGATAGTAGTATATCCACCATTAACATCTTTGAATTTAGGTGCAACGTCATCAAATAAGATTTGAACAGCTGTTTTTCCAGTTGCTTCATCAACAACTTTGTGCATATCTGCAGCAGCTTGTCTTCTTGCATGTAAGTCTCCACGTTTACCTAAAGTAATTAATTCATCAACAACACTACGAACTTCTTTAGCTCTTGTTACAGTTGTTTCAACTTTTCCGTATACAATAACTTCAGTAGCTAAACTACGTAACATAGATTTTCTAATATCTGAAGTGCGTCCTAATTTTCTATTTTTAGCCATGAGATTAACGCTCCTTTTCGAGTATTCTGAATTAATCGATAGGTTTAAATCCTAAACCTAATTCAATTAATTTTTCTTTAACTTCTTTTAATGATTTTTTACCTAAGTTTCTTACTTTAATCATGTCATCTTCTGATTTAGAAGCAAGATCTTGAACTGTTTGAATACCAGCTCTCTTTAAACAGTTATATGAACGAACAGATAAATCTAATTCTTCGATAGTCATATCTAATACTTTATTTGTAGTATCATTTTGAGTTTCAGACATAACTTCCATATTCATAGCCATATCAGTTAATTCAACAAACATATTTAAATGTTCAACTAAAATTTTTGCTGCTAATGAAATAGCTTCAAATGGTTTTAGCGAACCATTAGTTTCAACTTCTAATACTAATTGATCATACTTAGCACTTTCTCCAACACGAGTTGGTTCTACAGAGTAAGCAACTTTTTCAATTGGTGAAAAGATTGAATCTGTTGGAATAACACCAAGAGTGTTAATATTTACTTTATTTTGATCAGCAGATACATATCCACGATCTTTTTTAGCAAATAATTCCATATATAAGTGACCACCTTCTGCAACATGTGCAATTACCATGTCATTTGAAATCATTTTGACTTCAGCTGGACATTGAATATCAGCACCAGTTACAGTAGCAGGACCTTTTACATCAATAATCATTGTAGCAGTATCTTCACTGTCTACATCAAAAACTAATTTCTTAATATTTAAAATCATTGCTGTGACATCTTCAACGACACCATCAATTGCGGAAAATTCATGGATTGCTCCTTGAACTTTGATTGCATAAACAGCAGAACCAGGTAAAGAAGAAAGTAATACTCTTCTTAAGGCATTACCTAAAGTAATACCAAATCCTCTTTCTAATGGTTCAATGACGAACTTACCATAATTTTCAGTTTCGTCATAATGATCTATATTAAAGTTTGCTTTTTCGAATTTATGCATATGTTCCCTCCTCTATAGGAATGTTTTGTATTCTAATTTACTACAATAATACTATCCACGAGGACGTTTTGGTGGACGACAACCGTTATGTGGAATTGGTGTTACATCATTAATTGAAGTAACTTCTAATCCAGCAGCTTGTAAAGCTCTAACTGCTGCTTCACGTCCTGGTCCTGGACCTTTTACATTTACATCTACAGTTTTTACTCCATGTTCCATAGAAGCTTTAGCTGCAGCTTCTGATGCCATTTGTGCAGCAAATGGTGTTGATTTTCTTGATCCTTTGAAACCTAATGCTCCAGCACTTGACCAAGTTAATACATTACCATGTTCATCAGTAATTGTTACAATAGTATTATTGAAAGTAGAATGAACGTGTGCAACACCTTTTGCAATATTTTTTCTTACACGTTTTTTACCACGTGTTTGTTTTACTCTAGCCATTTCCTTTCAACCTCCTATTATTTTTTCTTTCCTGCGATTGGTCTAGCTTTACCCTTACGAGTTCTAGCATTAGTTTTAGTTTTTTGACCACGAACAGGAAGTCCTTTACGGTGACGCATACCTCTGTAGCTTCCGATTTCCATTAAACGTTTGATGTTTAATTGAACTTCTCTACGTAAGTCACCTTCAACTTTAATTTTTTCAACTTCTTTTCTGATTTTTGTAACTTCTTCTTCAGTTAAATCTTTAACTCTTACATCTTCACTGATACCAGTAGCTTTTAAGATTTCTTTAGCTGTAGATTTACCGATACCATATACATAAGTTAATGAGATAACAACACGTTTATCACGTGGGATATCTACACCTGCAATACGAGCCATTTTGTTTCCTCCTAAATACTAACCTTGTCTTTGTTTATGTTTTGGGTTTTCGCAAATAATCATTACGCGCCCTTTTCTTTTAATTACTCTGCATTTATCACACATTGGTTTTACAGATGGTCTTACCTTCATCCTGTCTACCTCCTTTTGGAAGATTTTTTATTTATGTCTAAATGTAATTCGCCCACGTGTTAAATCATATGGAGATATTTCAACGGTAACTCTATCCCCCGGTAAAATGCGAATGTAGTGCATACGGATTTTACCAGAAACGTGAGCAAGAATTTCCACTCCATTTTCTAAAGCCACTTTAAACATTGCATTTGGTAATGTTTCTAAAACAGTAGCTTCTACTTCAATAACGTCATCTTTTTTTGCCATCGTTCTTCAACTCCTTTTATTAAAGTTTTGTAAGAATTCTATAACCGTCATCAGTAATGACGATTGTATGTTCATAATGAGCAGCTAACGAATGATCCTTTGTAATAACAGTCCACCCATCATCAAGAGTAACTGTTTCTTTTGCTCCTAAATGTGCCATTGGTTCAATAGCCAAACACATACCTTTTTTTAATCTAGGACCTCTCCCAGGAGCTCCGTAATTAGGAACAGCGGGATCTTCGTGAACGTTTGTTCCAATCCCATGACCAGTATAATCACGAGGAGTAGTACATCCGTTTTTAGTAAGATATTCTTCAATTGCATGTGAAATATCAGAAAGTCTAACTCCTGGTTTTACTTGTTCTAATCCAGCAAATAAAGCACCTTCACAAACATTCATAAGTCTTTTTGTTTCATTGCTTACATTTCCTACTGCATAAGTCCAAGCACTGTCACCATGATATCCTTTGTAACATGCTCCAACATCAACTGAAATAATATCTCCATCTTTTAGCTTTCTATTACTAGGTATTCCATGTACTACAACTTCATTAATTGAAGTACATACACTATTCGGAAAACCATAAAGATGTAGAAAGGAAGGTGTTGCACCATGTTCCCTAATTATTTTATCACAAATTTGATCAATTTCGTTAGTAGTTATTCCCGGTACAATAACTTCTTTCAATTTTTCATGAACTAAAGCAACAATTCTACCTGCTTCAGTCATTAATTCAATTTCTCTATCATCTTTAGTAATTATCATTAATAAACCTCCAGGCTTTCATCGATATCATAAAGACGTTAAACATAACTTCTTAACTTTGATAACTGCTTCTTCAAAATTAATTTATTTCTTTAGATATTTATGAATCCATAAAAGAAATCATTATTATTTACGAATATAACCATGATATTCTTTTCTAGTAATATATGTTTTGATTTGTTTTACTGTTTCAAGTGCAACTCCTGTAACGATAATCAAACCAGTACCACCAAGTGATAGGTTTGCATTTTCAGTTTGTGTCCAAATAATTGGAGTAATAATTGGAATTGCAGCAATAATACATAAAGTAAGCGAACCAGCAACAGTTACTTGATTAAGAACTCTTTTAATGAAGTTCTTAGTTTCAATACCAGTTCTTACACCAGGTATTGATCCACCATTTTTCTTCAAATCATCACTAATTTTTTCAGCATCAATTTGTAAGTTTGAATAAAAGAAAGTAAATCCTATAATCATTAAAATATATAAACAGAAACCAACAGGTTCTTGATAATTAAATATAGTATTTATCATCTTAGTTGTACTAGATGCTTTCATGAAACTTACTATTGTTCTTGGTGCTGCTAGTACTGAAGAAGCAAAGATTACTGGTAAAACACCTGAACTATTAATTTTAATAGGCATATGTGTTTGTTCCCTAGTTCTCATTGTTACACTTGTACTAGATGCATAATTGACTGGGATTTTTCTTATTGCGCCTTCAGTAAATACTACAAAGACTACAATTGAAAGATAAACCACAACAAATAATACATACCAAGCAATATCTAACCACATTCCACTATCATAAGTGACGAGGTTATCATAAGTTGTTAAGAATGCATTTGGTAAGTTTGAAACAATTCCTGTAAAGATTAGTAATGAAACACCATTACCAATTCCTTTTTGAGTAATTTGATCACCTAACCAAATAGCTAACATACTTCCAGCCATCATAATGAGCACTACATAAATATATGACCAGATTGAAGTATCAACTAATATATTATAACTTGTATCAAAGGCATAAGTTAAAACTCCACCTTGTAACGCAGCTAATAATAAAGTTAATACACGAGTAACACGGTCTTTTTTCTTCTTACCTGTGTTACCTTCTTTACGCCAGCGTGTTAACGCTGGAATAACATCCATCGATAATAATTCAATTATAATAGATGATGTAATGTATGGTGAAACACCTAAAGCGAAAAGAGAAAATCTTTCCAAGGTACCTCCACCAAGTAAATTCATGATTCCGAAAATTCCATTTGTAGCATCACTACTACTTAATGAACCTACATTAACACCTGGAATTGTAATTCCTGCACCTAAACGGTACACGAATAAAATTCCAAGTGTGAAAATGACTTTTCGACGAAGCTCACCCTTTTTGAATACATTCTTCAAAAAAGTTAACATCTTAAATCACCTCAGTTTTTCCACCTGCAGCTTCAATTGCGGCAACAGCTGATTTAGAGAATTTAGCAGCTTGAACAGT
The DNA here is from genome assembly GCF_013361255.1 of Faecalibacillus sp. H12. Classification (NCBI taxonomy): domain Bacteria; kingdom Bacillati; phylum Bacillota; class Erysipelotrichia; order Erysipelotrichales; family Coprobacillaceae; genus Faecalibacillus; species Faecalibacillus sp. H12. The sequence continues at coordinate 38,484 of NZ_JABWDK010000015.1, forward strand.
TAATTTCTTTTCAATAGCTCCATTTCCTAATACTTTAACACCATCTAATTCTTTTTTGATGATTCCTGCTTCTTTTAACGCAGCAGCGTTAACTGTTGCACCATCTTCAAATTTATTTAAAGTTTCAAGATTTACGATAGCATATTCTTTACGAGTAAAGTTTGTAAATCCTCTTTTAGGTAAACGCATGAATAATGGAGTTTGTCCACCTTCGAATCCTGGTTTTTTACCTCCACCAGATCTAGCTCCTTGACCTTTTTGACCTCTACCTGCTGTTTTACCATTTCCTGAACTTGTACCACGTCCAACACGTTTTCTTGCTTTACGAGCACCTTCAGTATATTGTAATTCGTGAAGTTTCATTGTTACACCTCCTATTATTTTTCTTCAACTGTTACTAGGTGTCCAACTACTCTAATCATACCTTGAGTAGTAGGGTTATTTTCTAATTCAACAGTTTTATTAATTTTAGTTAAACCTAAAGCTTTAAGAGTCTTTCTTTGATTTGGTAAGCAACCAATTGGACTCTTTTTAAGTGTAATACTTACTTTTGCCATTTTGTTTGCCTCCTATCCAAAAATTTCATCAACAGTTTTTTCTCTTAATTCAGCAACTTCATTAACTGTTTTTAATGAAGCTAATCCTTGCATTGTTGCTCTTACCATGTTGATTGGTGTTCTAGAACCAATACATTTAGATAAGATATCACGGTAACCAGCTAATTCAACAACAGCACGAACTGGTCCACCAGCGATGATTCCAGTACCTTGAGATGCTGGTTTAATAAATACATTTCCTGATCCGTAAACACCGTTTACTTCATGAGGAATAGTACCATGTACAGAAGGTACTTTGATAACATTACGTTTAGCATTTTCACATGCTTTTCTGATTGCATCAGGTACTTCGTTAGCTTTACCAGTACCAAATCCAACTCTACCTTTTCTATCTCCAATAACAACTAAAGCAGCAAAACGCATTCTACGTCCACCTTTTACTACTTTTGTTACACGGTTAATAGTAACAACACGTTCTTCAAATTCTTTTTCTTCTCTTCTTGGTGCTCTTCTTTGACCATTTCTTCTTGGTTTTCTTTCACCATTGTTAGTTCTTGGTTTACGTTGTTCCATATTGACCTCCTTCTAGAATTCTAATCCAGCTTCTCTAGCAGCTTCTGCTAATGCTTTTACACGACCATGATAAATATATCCACCACGATCAAATACTACATTTTTAATTTCTTTTGCAATTGCTCTTTCTGCAATTTCTTTACCTACTGCAGTTGCAGCAGCAATGTTTCCACCGTTTTCTAATTTCATTTCAACGCTTGATGCGCTAACTAATGTAACACCATTGACATCATCAATAATTTGAGCGTGAATATGAGCATTTGAACGGAAAACATTTAAACGTGGACATTCTGGAGTTCCACTAATTTTTCTACGAACTCTAGCATGACGTTTTAAACGTACATCATTACGAGATTGTAATTTAGCCATAAAGATAGCTCCTTTCTTACTCTTAGACTACTTCTTACCAGCAGTTTTTCCTTCTTTTCTGATGATTCTTTCATCACTATATTTGATACCTTTTCCTTTATAAGGTTCAGGTTTTTTCTTAGATCTAATTAATGCAGCCATTTGACCAACACGTTCTTTATCAATTCCAGAAACTACGATAGTATTTGGATTTGGAGTTTCAACTTTAACTCCTTCTTCAGCTTCGATTTCAACTTGATGTGAGAAACCGATATTTAATACTAATGTATTTCCTTTCATTTGACCACGGTATCCAATACCAACGATTTCTAATGTTTTAGAATATCCATTATGAACACCTTCGATCATGTTAGCAAGTAAAGCTCTTGTTGTACCATGTAATTGTTTTACATGTTTTTCTTCACTACTTCTTACTACAGTAATTTCATTACCTTCTTGTTTGAATGAAATTGCTGGAGAAAATTGTTTCACTAAAGTCCCTTTTGATCCAGTAACTGTTACTGTGTTATCATCAGCGATTTCAACAGTTACTCCTTCAGGTACAGTGATAATTTTATTACCGATACGAGACATCAGTTATACCTCCTGTATAATTTTTTTATTACCAGATATATGCTAATACTTCTCCACCAACTTGTTTAGCTCTAGCTTCTTTATCAGTCATTAAACCTTGTGAAGTTGATAGAATAACAATACCTAAACCATTTAATACTCTAGGAATTTCGTTTACTTTTGCATATACACGTAACCCTGGTTTAGAAATTCTTTTTAAATCAGTGATTACTTTATCTTTTCCTCTATATTTTAAAGTGATAATAATGTTTGATTCAGCACCTTCGCCTTCAACTTTATATCCTTTAATGAACCCTTCATTTTTTAAGATTTCAGCGATTCCAACTTTTAATGTTGAAGTAGGAATACTTACTTCTTCTTTTAACGTATTATTTGCGTTACGGATTCTTGTTAACATATCTGCAATTGGATCTGTCATTACCATTTGCGTGTCCTCCTTCCAATACGGATTATTTTATCATTACCAACTTGCTTTTTTTACACCAGGAATTTCACCTTTATAAGCTAATTCGCGGAAGCAAATTCTGCAAAGTTTGAACTTTCTAATTACTGAATGTGGTCTACCACAACGTTCACAACGTGTGTATTCACGTACTTTATATTTTTGAGGACGTTGTTGTTTCACTTTCATTGATGTTTTAGCCATTTATTAAGTCCTCCTTATTTATGGAAAGGCATTCCTAATTGAGCTAATAACTCATGACCTTCTTCATCAGTTTTAGCTGTTGTTACGAATACGATATCCATTCCTCTTAATTTGTTTACTTTATCAAAATCAATTTCAGGGAAGATTAATTGTTCTTTAACACCTAAAGTATAATTTCCTCTTCCATCGAATGAGTTATTTGATACACCTCTAAAGTCTCTTACACGAGGTAAAGATACATTTACTAATTTATCTAAAAATTCATACATTCTTTCACCACGTAAAGTGACTTTACAACCGATTGCTTGACCTTCTCTTAATTTGAAACCAGCAATTGATTTTTTAGCTCTAGTGACAACTGGTTTTTGACCAGTAATTAATGTTAATTCATTAACTGCATCATCTAATAATTTTGAATTAGATACTGCATCACCAACACCAATATTTAATACGATTTTTTCGATTTTTGGTGCTTGCATTTTAGAAGAATAATTGAATTTTTCCATTAACGATTTAACTACTTCGTTTTCATAACGTTCTTGTAAACGATTCATTTGCTATCTCCTTTCAATTATTTCTTTTTCTTAGAATCAACTTCTGCACCTGTTTTTTTGTTAACACGTACTTTAGTTTTCTTTCCATTTTCATCTACAGATACTTTATATCCTAATTTAACTGCAGATTTTGATTTTGAATCATAGAATGCAACATTAGAAACATGAATTGGAGCTTCTTTGTTAACGATTCCACCTTCAGGATCAGCTTGTGAAGGTTTAACATGTTTTGTTACCATGTTTACTCCTTCAACGATTACTCTTTCTTCTTTAGCAAGAACTTGTAACACTTCACCTGTCTTACCTTTATCTTTACCTGCGATAACTACAACAGTATCACCAACACGGATTTTCATGTGCCACGCCTCCTTATAATACTTCTGGAGCTAATGATACGATTTTCATGAAATCAGCATCTCTTAACTCTCTTGCAACTGGTCCAAAGATACGAGTCCCTCTTGGAGACTTGTCATCTCTGATAATAACACAAGCGTTATCATCAAATTTGATGTAAGATCCGTTTTCACGTCCTACAGCATATTTAGTTCTAACGATAACAGCTTTTACTACTTCACCTTTTTTAACAGTACCATTTGGAGCTGCTTGTTTAACTGTTGCTACAACAACATCTCCAATACTACTTGTTTTTCTATTTGACCCACCTAAGTTACGAATTACTAATACTTCTTTAGCACCAGTATTATCAGCAACTTTAAGTCTACTTTCGTTTTGAATCATTCCGGTTACCTCCTTTTAGAGTCTATTAAACTGTTTCTGCTTTTTTTACGATTTCTACTAAACGGAAACGTTTTGTAGCAGATAATGGTCTTGTTGACATGATTTTAACTGTATCTCCAACTTGAGCAGTGTTGTTTTCATCATGTGCATGAAATTTTGTAGATGATTTCATACGTTTACCATATAACTTATGTTTTACATGTGTTTCAACTAGCACTGTAATAGTTTTATCCATTTTAGTAGATACAACTGTACCAGTATAAACTTTACGATTATTTCTTTCCATTTGTATCTCCTCCTATTGGTTTAATTCTCTTTCTCTAATCACTGTTTTAATACGAGCGATTGTTTTACGAACTTGTCTAATACGTGCAGTGTTTTCTAATTGTCCTGTAGCTTGTTGGAATCTTAATCCAAAAAGCTCTTTTTTGTATTCTTCAACTTTAGCTAATAAAGCTTCAGTATCTAATTCTCTAATTTCTTGCGCTGTCATAACTATTCACCCTTTCCAATGATTTTACATTTAATAGGTAATTTATGAGATGCAAGTCTTAAAGCTTCTCTTAATGTAGCTTCATCTAAACCAGCAACTTCAAATAATACTCTACCAGTTTTAACTACTGCTACCCATTCTTCTGGAGAACCTTTACCTGATCCCATACGTACTTCTAATGGTTTTTTAGTTTTAGCTAAATGAGGGAAAATTCTAATCCATACTTTACCACCACGGTTCATATAACGGTTGATGGCAATACGTGCTGCTTCAATTTGACGAGAAGTAATCCAAGCACCTTCAGTTGCTACTAAACCAAATTCACCAAATGATACTTTGTCTCCACCTTTAGTTCTACCTTCGTAGCTAACACGGTGAGGTCTTCTGTATTTTGTTCTTTTAGGCATCAACATGATTATTTATCCCCTTTCTTTTTTTCAGGAAGGATTTCTCCCTTACAAATCCAAACTTTAACTCCTAATTTACCATAAGTTGTATCTGCTTCTGCAGTCGCATAATCGATATCAGCTCTTAAAGTATGAAGAGGGACATTCCCTTCAGAGTAACCTTCAGCACGAGCCATATCAGCTCCACCTAAACGTCCTGAAACATTAGTTTTAATTCCTTTAGCTCCAGCTCTCATTGCTCTTTGAATAGCACGTTTTTGAACAGTTCTAAAAGATGCACGATTTTCTAATTGTTCTGCAATATTGTTTGCTACTAATTGAGCAACAACATCTGGATTTTTAATTTCAACAATGTTAATGAAAACTTGTTTACTACTTACTAATTTAGATACTTCTTTTCTTAAAGCATCAACTGCTTCACCATCTTTACCGATAACTACACCAGGTCTAGATGTGTGAACAAAAATTGTTACACGATTTTTTGATCTTTCGATTTCAACTTTTGCTACTGAAGCTGTTTTAAGTTTTTTAAGAATATAATCACGAACTTTAATATCTTCATGTAATAAACCAGCGAAATCTTGATCATTTGCGTACCATCTTGAATCCCAATTACGGTTAACACCAACACGTAAACCTACTGGACTTACTTTTTGACCCATTCTAGTACCTCCTATCTTTCATCAACCACACAAGTAATGTGGCATGTTCTTTTTAAAATTCTTGTTCCGCTACCTTTAGCTCTTGCAGCGAATCTTTTTAAAATTGGACCTTCATCAACGAAGATTGCTTTAACATATAATTTTTCTGCATCTGCATCATTGTTGTATACTGCATTTTGAGCTGCAGATTTAACAACTTTTGAGATTGCAGGAGAAGCAGCTTTATTAGTATATTCTAAGATACCAAGTGCTTCTTTAACTGTTTTACCTCTTACTAAATCAACTACTAATCTTGCTTTTTGAGGTGATACACGAATTGTTTTAGCTACTGCTTTTGCTTCCATGTTCTATTCTCCTCTCTATTTCTTTCCTTTTTTATCGTCAGCATCATGACCATGGAAAGTTCTAGTTGGAGCGAATTCTCCTAATTTATGACCAACCATGTCTTCAGTAACGTAAACAGGAATATGTTCTTTTCCGTTATATACTGCAAATGTATGTTCGATAAATTGAGGGAAGATTGTTGAACGTCTTGACCAAGTTTTGATAACTTCTTTTTTACCTGATTCATTTAACGCTTCTACTTTTTTCATTAAATGAGCATCAACAAATGGTCCCTTTTTTAAACTACGTGCCATTTTTTCTTTCCTCCTTATTATTTACCATTGCGACGACGTACGATTAATTTAGTCGAAGCTTTTTTGTTCTTTCTAGTTTTAACACCCATAGCTTTTTTACCCCAAGGAGTCATTGGTGCTTTACGTCCGATAGAAGTTCTACCTTCCCCACCACCATGAGGGTGATCATTAGGGTTCATTACAGAACCACGAACTGTAGGTCTAACACCTTTCCATCTCATACGTCCTGCTTTACCATAGTTTACTAAACCATGATCTTCATTTCCTACTACACCAACTGTAGCTCTACATACTGATAATAATTTTCTAACTTCACCAGATGCAAGTCTTACAGTTACATATTTTCCTTCTTTACCTAAGATTTGAGCAGACACACCAGCAGATCTTGCGATTTGTCCACCTTTTCCAGGTTGCATTTCAATATTGTGAATTACAGTACCTTCAGGCATATTTCCCATTGGTAATGCGTTACCAACTTTGATATCTGCTTCTTCACCAGAAATGATTTCCATTCCTACTTCTAACCCTTTTGGAGCTAAAATATATCTTTTTTCACCATCTACATAGTTAATTAATGCGATGTTTGCTGATCTATTTGGATCATATTCAATAGTTGCAACTTTACCTGGGATATTATCTTTATTTCTTTTGAAATCGATAATACGGTATTTTTGTTTGTGTCCACCACCATGATGACGAGTTGTGATCACACCTTGGTTGTTACGTCCACCGTTTTTAGATTTTTTTGCAACTAAAGATTTTTCAGGTTTATTAGTTGTAATTTCTTCATAAGTTAATGAAGTCATATTACGACGACCGTTTGTCACTGGCTTATATGTTTTAATTGCCATCTTTAGTTTCCTCCTGTTTTTCTTATCTGGAACGAGTTATTCCAATATTTTATCAATTAATCTTCATCAAAATAATTGATTGAGTTTCCTTCAGCTAATTTAACGATAGCTTTTCTTCTTTTGTTAGTTTTACCTTCATATCTACCCATTCTTTTAGCTTTAGGTTTAACATTCATGATGTTAACTTTTTCAACTTTTACATTGAATAATTTTTCAACTGCGATTTTAACTTCTGTTTTGTTAGCGTCTAAATCTACATCGAATGTATATTTATTTTCTTCAGTTTGAAGAGCTAATGACTTTTCAGTAAGTACTGGTTTTTTTAATACATCTGTCATGTGTGCCATTATGCTAATACCTCCTCAACAGCTTTAATTGCAGCTTCAGTCATAATTAACTTATCGCTGTTTAAGATATCATAAACATTAACATGTTTAGCATCTAATAACTTAACTCCTGGAATATTGCTTGCTGATTTTTCAACATTTAATGTGATTTCATCAACAACGATTAATGTTTTTACTGGAGCATTTAAGTTTTCTAATACTTTAACCATTTGTTTAGTTTTTGGAGCTTCGAATGAAATTCCATCGATTGCTGTAAATTCATTATCTTGAACTTTTGAAGATAATGCTGATTTTAAAGCTAATCTTCTAACTTTACGGTTTAATTTGAATTTATAACTTCTTGGTGTAGGACCGAAGACAACTCCTCCACCTCTCCATTGTGGAGCACGTGTTGAACCTTGTCTAGCTCTACCTGTACCTTTTTGACGCCATGGTTTTCTTCCACCACCAGCAACTTCAGTACGGTTTTTAACTTTATGTGTACCTTGTCTTAAAGATGCTCTTTGTAATAAGACCATATCAAACATAGCTTGTTTATGTGGTTCAATACCGAAAACTGCTTCATTTAATTCTAAGTCTTTAACTTCTGCACCTTCTTGGTTAAATACTTTTACGTTAAGCATTCTCATTTCCTCCTTCTTCAAATTATTCTGCAGCAGCTGCTTCTACAGCTTCTTCTACTACAGTTTCTTCAACTTCTTCTGGAGTGTAATCTACTAATTCATGTACTGGATTTACTTGACCAGCTTTTTTGATAGCAGTTTTAACAACAACTAAACCTTTTTTAGGTCCTGGTACTGAACCTTTGATTAATAATAAGTTGTTTTCTGGATCTACTGCTACAACTTCTAAGTTTTGAATTGTACGAGTTACATGTCCCATTTGTCCTGGTAATTTTTTACCTGGAGCGATTCTGTTTGGAGCGATTGGTCCCATTGAACCAACAATTCTATGAGCTCCTGAACCATGTCCTTTAGGACCAATGTGTTGTCCATGTCTCTTAATAACACCTTGATAACCTTTACCTTTTGAAGTTCCTGTTACATCTACGACTTCACCAGCTACGAAGCTATCAACAGTAATTTTATCTCCAACTTCATAACTCATCATTTCGTCATAACGAAATTCTTTAATGAAGCGCTTAGGAGCTGTGTTAGCTTTGTTTGCAATTCCTTTTTCAGCTTTGTTTGCTAATTTTTCTCTTTTATCTTCGAAACCAACTTTTACAGCATCATAACCATCAGTTGCAACTGTTTTCTTTTGTAATACTACATTTTCAGTAGCTTCTACAACAGTAACTGGGATTAAAACACCATCAGTAGTGAAGACTTGAGTCATTCCAATCTTACGACCTAAGATTCCTTTCATGAGTTACACCTTTTACCTTTCTTATAATTTAATTTCAATATCTACACCGCTAGGTAATTCTAATCTAGTTAAAACATCAACTGTTTCTGGTGTAGGATTCACAATGTCGATTAAACGTTTGTGAGTTCTAATTTCAAATTGTTCACGTGAATCTTTATATTTGTGAACAGCTCTAAGGATTGTATATACTTCCTTTTCAGTAGGTAATGGTACTGGACCAACTACTTGAGCACCTGATTTTTTTGCAGAAGAAATAATTTTTTCTGCTGACGCATCTAGAATTTTATGATCAAATGATTTTAATCTAATTCTGATTTTATTATTTGCCATGATATTCTCTCCTTTCAAATTCTTATAGGATTTGATTCACTCGTTACGAATTACCTGAAACATGCCGTTTCATGACAACGCTTTTCGGTGTTTCAGCAACCTCGCACTTCTCCGTGACATCAACATGGGTATTATATGATAATTATACCCATAATGCAATACTTTTTTTTATTTTTTTATAAAAAAATTTACAAAGAAATAATTTTGGATAAATAACCATCTTATTAATAGAATAGATACTAATTTTGAACTTCTAGCTTTTATTATTTAATAAAAATAATCGTTCATAAATGGATAGTTATTAAAGCAAGTTACCTCTAAATGAAATAATCAATAAAAAATAGATCAATGCTTACATTTGATCACTATAAAAAATAGAATATTTAATATCAATAATCAAATACATACTAAAAAAGTCATACCGCAATGGTATGACCTGTCAAGGATCATGTAAAAACATAAAAAAAAGAAGGAACTGGCAACGAGCTATTTTCGCACAATGTACTATCTTCGC
>NZ_JABWDK010000016.1:0-43535 GCF_013361255.1 Faecalibacillus sp. H12
CCTCTCTCCCTTTTGTAAAGCTTTTTCTTGTCCTTTTTTTATTTTTTTCTCTATTTACCTCTTTTTCTGCCTTTATATCAACGTTTTTTATCCAACTCTTTTTTTACCTTTTTCTCTTCTTTGTCTAATATACTGTGTTTTTACAACAAAAAAAGACCTTTTTAGTGGTCTTCTTTCAAACTGTTAACAAATAAAATGTTAATAGTCTGAAGGACCTATTTCCTCAATAGGCCCTTATTTTTGAATAAACTTTTGATCTTCTTTTGGTATTCCTGTTTCATCTAAAAAATAGCGTTCAACTTTCATATGTAGATGATATTTGATTCTTAGTTCCATTATTTGATCCATGATGCTAGAAGAATGATGTAAATCAATTGCTTCTTGATTATCCCAACTATCCACTAATAAAACCGTTTCTTCATCTTCTACTGAAAAGAAATATTCATAACGTCTATTTCCTTTTTCTTTTTTAATTTCATCAACAAGACCACTTGTTAACATCTCTTTGACAAAAGCTTTTGCACTTCCATTTTCTCCAGTATAGTAAATATGAACAGTAATTGCGTTATTCTTTTTCAAGACTTGATTTCAAATTTTCAATACGTTGATTGATTTCATCAATCTTTTGAACAACTGGAGCAGCTTTTTCATCAAAGACATTGTCCTTATTTAAAACTTCATAATACAACTTTCCTAATTCAATGAATTGATCATCCAAATCAACTTCTGCACTTTTAATACTTACTTTTGTTTTTGCAGTATCTACAAGTTCAGAAGATTTTTCAATTGTTTTTTCCGTAAACTTTGCTGCTTTCTTTGTTAAATCATCAAATAATGCCATACTTTTCCCTTCTTTCTTTCAATAATTTTATCATATTGACCTTTATAATTAAACATTTATAATTAAGACTGTTTGGAGGTATTTATGAATCATAGATTAGAAAATGAAAAAGTGTCATCACTTTTATTCTCGCTTGCTTTACCATCCATTTTGGCACAGCTTGCAACGCTTATTTATAATATGGTTGATCGTATTTATATTGGTAGACTTCCCGATGGTGGTTTATCCATTGCGGGAATTGGTTTATGTACATCAATTATTACAATCATTACTGCTTTTAGTAATCTTTTTGGTCGAGGTGGTGCTCCACTCGCCTCTATTAAATTAGGAGAAAAGAATCCCAAAGAAGCTGAAAGAATTTTAGGAAATGCTTTTAGTAGTTTAATTTTAACCTCGCTTATCATTATGTTCTGTCTTTTTGTTTGGGGTGATAAAATTCTTATTCTTTTTGGAGCAAGTCAAAAAACACTTCCTTATGCTTTATCTTATTTAAGAATTTATGCAGTTGGAACTGTATTTATCCAATTAACAGTCGGTCTTAATTATTTTATCAACACTCAAGGTTATGCGAAGTTTGGCATGATGACTTTACTTATTGGTGGTATTTTAAATATTATTTTAGATCCTATCTTTATCTATGTTTTACATATGAATGTTGCTGGTGCTGCCCTTGCAACCATTATTTCACAATTTGTCTCATGTATTTGGGTGTTATCTTTTTTATTTGGTAAAAAGACAATTATAAAAATAAGAAAAGAATATCTTTTATTTGATAAAAATATTATGAAAAAGATATTAGGTTTAGGTTTTACTCCTTTCTTTATGTCATCAACAGAAGGAATTTTACAAGTCGCCTTTAATAGACAGCTTCTTCTTTATGGTGGAGATTTATCGGTAAGTGCTATGACAATACTTCTTTCAATGTCACAAATCCTATCTCTTCCTATGGAAGGAATTGCCCAAGGAGCACAACCTATTATTAGTTACAATTTTGGCGCAAAAAAATACGATCGTGTAAAAGAGACTATTAAAATTACGATCAAAGTAGCTTTAACCTATTCAATTATTGGTGTTTTGCTAATGGAATCATTTCCTCAAGTATTTGTTTCCTTATTTGCTAATAATACTCAGTTAATTCAACTTTCTTATCAATTATTAAGAATCTATATCTTTGGCTTTATTATCATGGGTGCTTTCTCTACTTTTCAACAAACCTATAATGCATTAGGTTGTGGAAAAAATGCATTTTTCTTTGCATTCTTTAGAAAAATCATTTTATTAATACCTTTGATTTATCTGTTACCATTTATTTTACCAAGTTATGGAGTTTATGCTGTTGTTCTAGCAGAACCGATTTCAGATTTAATGACAACAATTCTTAATGGTATTTATTTCAAGCATTTTGTGAAAAAAACACTCGCTTAAAAAAGAGGCTACAAAAGCCTCTTTTACTCTAATTAAAAATATCTTTTTCTACCTTTAAGCTCATTATTTATGATTGAAAGTTTTTTCTATTTCTTTAATTTCTTTTTCTGGTATTTCTAATAAACAAACCGCTTCTTTAAATGACATTTGTAATCTTTCCATTAGTTTTCTTACATACTCTATATTCTTTTCTTTACGTTCTATTTTTTGCCTTGGTTGATTACTTGACTAATTCCTTGATTGATTCCTTCATTTCTTGCTTTTCTTTCAAGATAGTTTGCATATACAATCATGATGTACTTCATGGTAATGATACATTTCATTGCGAATAACTTGTTCTAATAATTTACGATCTTGTAAATCTGTTAGATTTTTTAGTTTTGCAATAAGTTCTAATAATTCTTCTTTACTTAAAGCACGACAGCCCACAAGAATTTTCACAATAGCAACAAGTTCTTTAGAAACTAAAAAATGATCGAACTTTAAAGAATACGTTTTACTTTGATAAGAATAAAGAAGTTCACTATTTCCTACCACATCTCGATTATCCGCTAAGAAATTTTTAATTTCATTAATATCTCTTGTAATACTTTTTGTAGATACTTCATATTCACTAGCAAGATTAGAAACAGAAAGTTCTTCTCCTTTAAAAGCTCTATAAAAAATATCTAACACTCTATTTTTCTTTTGATTATTTACCATTTGTCTCACTTCCTTATTACAGCTTCTATTATAGAGTTCAACTAAGACAGCCCCATGTCCTAGTAAAAATATTCTAAAAAAATTATACCACGCAAAAAAAGGAAATGGTTTCCCATTTCCTCACTTACAAATTCTAAACTTTTAAAGCTATTGTATAAGCTCCCCAAATAGCAGTCATAAGATTACTTGGATGAATGGCATCTCCTAATAAGTAAACATTATCACCTTTTATTGAATCATATAATGTTTGATTTGATTTATATCCAACAGAAACAACAACTGTATCTGCATCAATTGTTTTTGGAATATGATGTACTCCAAACAATGACATCATACGTGCTCTATTGTTGATATTTGGTTGATTGGTTGTCATTACATTAATTAATAATTTTCCATCTTTATATTCTTTAACTGTTGCATTTTTATAAATATCCACATGATAATGTTCCATTAATTCAACAAGCATATTATAGTTTGGTGCAGCAAGACCTTCAACGTTCATAATTGTTGGAAGTGCTTCTACTACAGATACTTTCTTATTCTTTCTTGCTAAATCATAAGCCAATTCACAACCTGTAAGACCTCCACCAATAATGACAACATTTTGGTCCTTAATATCTTGTTTATCTAAAACATCTACAGCGTATCTTACATTTGGTTGATCAAATCCAGGAATCATGTCTAAACGTTTTTCACTTGCTCCCGTAGCTACAAAAACAACATCATATTTTTCTTTATCTTCTACCTTAAATTCTGTATTGAATTTAACATTCACACCTGTATCTTTAATTTGTTTTTTATACCAAGCAAGTAAACGACGATCATCATCTTTAAAATCAAAAGCACTTGCTTCATTAAAGACACCACCTAGACGATCTGTTTTTTCATAAAGGTCAACCTCATGACCACGAAGAGCAGCAACACGTGCAGCTTCCATACCAGCAATACCGCCACCAACAACTGCAACCTTCTTTAAAACATCTGCTTTCGTAATATTATAATGATTTTCCATACCACATCGTGGATTTAAAGCACACGAAATATCTTTAGAACTCATTGTTTTCATATCAACTTGGAAAATACGTGCTAAGCATCCAAAATGACAAGAAATACATGGTCGAATATCATCTTCTTTTCCTTCTTTGAATTTATTTGCAAGATCTGGATCAGCTAATAATGGACGCCCCATACCCATCATATCAATCTTTCCTGCCGCAATTTCTTTTTCAGCAAGTTCAGGATCATCAAAACGTCCACCACAAATAACTGGAATGTTGACCCATTGTTTTACCTTTTCAACATCTTCCAAGTTACATGCTTTTGGCATATATACTGGTGGATGTGGCCAATACCACGCATCATATGATCCATTATCACAATCAAGCATGTCATATCCTGCTTCTTCTAACATTTTAGCAACTTTTTCACTTTCTTGATAATCTCTACCAAATTCTTGATATTCTTCTCCAGGTAAAGCACCTCTATTAAAATCTTTTGTTTTACTTACAACTGAATATCGAACGGAAACTGGGAAATCTTGTCCACAAGCTTTTTTAATTGCTTTAACAATTTCACATGGGAATCTTAAACGATTTTCTAAACTTCCGCCATATTCATCATTACGTTTATTCCATGCAGCAATCGTAAATTGATCCAACAAGTAACCTTCATGAACTGCATGAATTTCTACCCCGTCAATACCGGCATCTTTAGCGGCTTTAGCCCCCATGGCAAACCATTCAATATATTGATGAATGTCTTCAATACTCATTTCAGGATTATTTTTAGATGGATCCCATACATTAGGCATTGAACTAGGTGCTGGATCTGTAGCATGAATAGATGCTCTACCAGACATTGCTGTTAACATAACAAATACTTTTGATCCATATTTATGAACACCATCTGCTAAGTATTTCATGTTTTCAGTATAGCTTTTTACATCATTGACAATACTTGGAAGCCCTGCTCCTTTAGGTACTGGAACTAAACCAGTAATAATTAACCCTGTTCCTCCTTTAGCTCTTTCAATATAATAATCTGCTCCATCTTTTGTATAACTTCCGTCATTATTCATCATACGTGGTGAAAAGACCCCCATTGGAAGTAATGCAATACGGTTTGGAACTTCTACTGTACCGATTTTAATCGGTGAAAATAAATGTTGATATTTATTCATACCAAATTCCTCCTTGAATTAGTTCACTGAACTTATTCAGTTAGCTTATATATATCGTAAGCCTTTACAATTCAATTGTCAATAACTTAATAATTTTTTCACATAGAAATAAAAAAATAGAAAGACTTTCGTCTTTCTACAAACCAATATAATCTAATACAATAGAAATTTCTTCATGCACTGCTTCTATTAAATCATAACTTCCATTATGACAACACCAATCATAAATACTTCCTCGACTAATTCTTAACATCATTTTAGCAGCATGTTCTTTATTCATATGTTGTATATTATTTAAGTTTTCTAAAAGTTTTTGATAAAGATATCTTTCATCACTATGAAGATATGTATTTTCAGCATTTATTTGATTTTTAAAACAAATAGTTGTCATCTTTAAACCAATATCTAAAAAAACATCTTTTATTTGAAAATCAATTAGAAAGAGAATAGCCTCTCTTTCACTATCAAAAGTTTGCTTTTCATAAGCTTCTTTTAACATCTGATCAAATTCATAATATCCATAATCAATGATGGCTTCTTTATTTTTATAATGATAATAGACAGATCCTACAGAAACATTTGCTGCCTTAGCAATATCACTTACTTTTACCTTATCATATCCAAATTCATCAAATAACTTAAAAGCAACATCATATATTCTCTTTTTCGTTTCTTCTCTTTGTATATCTCTAGTAGTCATCCTATTCCTCATTTCTAAACAGAATAGATTTTATCAAAAGTTATAGAAAATTACAAATAAGTTACATATTTCCAGATTCTAATGCTTTAAAAAAATCATGTGCTTCATCATGGATATTTACTTTCTTTGTTGCCTCAAGAACATACCACGTAAATTCTAAATCTTGAATAATAATAGGAATTCTCTTACCACATCTTTGTAGAAAATAATCTTCTTCAATTAATCTTCTAGCAACATCACTAATCACTTCTAATAATTCATAATACCCTACTGGACCTTTTCCTATATATCTACAATTTTCATCATAACAATCAGGATCTTCATAACCAATATTCTCTATACCTTCTTGTTTATACCACGCAAATAAAGTTTCCATTCCTTTTTCATCAAGCATATCTTTATCATCTTGCTCTAAATATGCATAATTCCATCTTTCTTCACTATAAAGACCTTCATCATCTCCAGAATATTCACTTTTAAAGAAAGTTTCATTATTTAAAGAAATACTAAATTCACAAACATTAGAATATTCTTTATATGTATATGCTTCATTACTATATAGAAAAAAGGTAATAGAATAAGCATCTGACATATCCCAATGATCCATTTCATTTTTTATCTTATTATAAAAATATTCTCTTAAATCAATCATCACTCTAATCCTTTCTTTGTTTATTTATTTAATTATACTTGATAATCAAAGTGATTAAAATAAAAAAATCCTCCTCGTTGATTTCAACGAAGAGGACATTTTAATTAATCATTTCTTTTTCTTCTTGCTAATACAAATACACATCCTGAAATAAACATCATTACTGCAAATGCTGTAATTGCTGTATTATCTCCTGTTTTTACTTTTGATTTTTGTGTATTTTTCTTTGTTTCTGTTTTAACTGTTTCGTCTTTTTTATTTGTTGATTCATCTTTTTTATCAGATGGATTTGTTGGTTCTTCTTTTTTGTTTTCTGTT
This sequence comes from Faecalibacillus sp. H12, assembly GCF_013361255.1. Lineage (NCBI taxonomy): Bacteria > Bacillati > Bacillota > Erysipelotrichia > Erysipelotrichales > Coprobacillaceae > Faecalibacillus > Faecalibacillus sp. H12. The sequence continues at coordinate 6,818 of NZ_JABWDK010000016.1, forward strand.
AATGCTTCATATGCTTTATTTAATGTTGCTAATGCTTCATCAATATCTTCTTGTGAACTTACTTTACTTAATACTTCTTTAGCATCATTTAATGCAATTTCAAATACTGACCATGATGCATCAGTATAGTTTCCTTTTTCAAGTTTTTCTAATTCTGCTACTTTATTTTCTAATTCATCTCTATTAATTGTTTTAGCATCGTATGTTATTCCATGACCACGTTTATAAACAATTTCATCTGTATAACTATTACTATCAGCATCATATTTTGTAACATTTACAGGTAAAGTTCCTGTTGCTCCAAATGTACCTAAAGCTACTTCTACACCAGCAATAATATTTGGTCCATATGCTTCTTTAGATGTTGTAGTTCCACCTACGATAGCTTCTGTTGGATCAACAGAAGATCCTATATCACCATATACAGCTAAGATTGCATCTGCATATGGATATAATTGAACATCATATGGTAAATCTACTGACATAATAACTGAAGTTTTATTATTTTCTTTACAATATTTTGTAAAATTATTTGGTCCAGCAGAAAGCCAATATTTATAATTTGTATAGTATGTTCCATAAATTTCTGAATTAATAATAACAGTATCAGCCCAATCAATATTTTCTTTTACTGTTTCTAAATCATCATGATTCATAAAACATTGAACTTTAACTTCTGCACCATCAGGAATTAATCCAGCTTTCTTTGCCCTATTCCATCCCATTAACATTTGAGATTGTTCATTTGTATATGGACAAAGCATTAAAACTTTACTTTTTTTAGTAACATTTAATGGTAATGCGTTATTTTCATTTTTAACAACTGTTACAGCTTTTCTAGCGATTTCTCTTTCTTTAGCTCTGTTTTCATCACTACCTACTGTTGCTAATGCTTTTTCTAATGAATAGTTAGATTCTTTCCAATCTAAAATTCCTTTATTTTCTTTTAATGTTAAGATTCTTGTTACTGCATCATCTAATCTAGATTTTTGAATTTCACCATCATTTACTGCTTTTTCTACACCATCAATAATTTTATCTAAATTAGCTAAATCATCTTTGCTTTTTAAATCACAAGGCATACATATTAAATCTACCCCTGCATTAATAGCAAGTTTAGTAGCTTGAACTTGATCGTATGTTTTTGCAATACCTGCCATGTTCATTGCATCAGTAACAACAACCCCATTAAATCCTAATTCATTTTTTAATAAATCTGTAATGATTTTATGAGATAATGTTGAAGGTAATTTTTCTTGTTGTTTAGTTTTTTCTGAATAAACAGTTGTATTATCTAATTGAGGGTAAAGAATATGAGCTGACATGATCATTTCAATACCTTGATTAATTGCAACTTGATATGGTTTTAATTCATTATTTAATAATTCTTCTTTTGACTTGTTTACGATTGGTAATCCATAGTGTGAATCAGTAGCTACATCTCCATGTCCAGGGAAGTGTTTTGCACATCCAATAACATTATACTCAGCTAATCCTTCGATTTCAGCTGAGGCCATTTTCCCCACCATTTCAGCATCATCACCATATGAACGTAGTCCAATAACCGGGTTACTTGGATTATTATTAACATCAACAACTGGTGCCAAATTTGTATTAATTCCTAAAGAACTTAATTCACTACCAATAATTTCTCCAGCAATTTTAGCATTATTGACATCACCTGTTGCTCCTAACGCCATGTTTCCTGGTAAAGCAGTTCCTGATCCTAAACGATAAACAGAACCACCTTCTTGATCTGCACTAATCAATAATGGAATACCATTATCTTTTGTTGCTGCTTTTTGTAGATCCATTGTTAAATTATAGCTTTGTTCAGTTTCTTTAATATTGTTAGCAAAGAAAATAACTGAACCAAAATCATAATCTTCTACGATTTTTTGTACTTCTGAATTCATTTTAGTAAAATCAGTAGCTTCCGATTCATCTTCAGTTTTCCATTTTCTAAAATCAACCATCATCATTTGTGTTATCTTTTGTCTTAATGACATATTTGATAACAAACTATCAACTCTTGAAGTTGTAGCACCAACCCCTGACATAGCCATTGAAGCGACCATTGATAGGGACATAGCTGATGCTAGAACTTTTTTCATTCTTTTTCCCATTTATTCATATTCCTCTCTATAATTTGCACTTAATATTGTCTAGACATGTTGTACAATATGTATTGTAACAAAATGCAAATCATTTTGAAAGCCTTTTCATACATAAAATTTCATTTTTTTATAAAAATATTTAAAATATTATTTCAAGAAAAAAAGAAATGAAATTAATCATTTCTTAAATTGTTGATGTTGAGCTTGAATATAATCATGATACCACTTAAAACTATCCTTCTTATAACGTTTATAAGTACCATTTCCTAAATTATCACCATCTACATAAATAACTCCATATCTTTTTGCCATTTCACAGCTTCCAGCTGAAACAATATCAATAACACCCCACATAATGTAACCAATAACATCAACACCATCATCAATGGCTTCTTCTATTTGTTTAAAATGTTGTTTTAAATAATCTATTCTATAAGGATCATGAATTGAAAAATCACTATTTAATTGATCTCTTGCTCCTAAGCCGTTTTCTGAAATAAAAATTGGTTTTTGAGTACGATCATACATTTTATTGAGCATAATTCTAAGACCAATTGGGTCAATTTGCCATCCCCATTCACTTGCTTTTAAATAAGGATTTTTAGTTGAAACTACTAAATTACCTGCTGTTTGTTGTCCATCTTCTTGAACAGTAGCAATTGAACTTGAATAGTAAGAAAAGCTAACAAAATCACAAGCATATTCTTTTAACAATGCTTCATCGCCCTCTTCCATTTTTAAATGAATATCATTTTCTCTAAAAAAGCGATCCATATAACTTGGATAATGACCATTAGCTAAAATATCAACTGCAAACCATTGATGTATTTCTTCATCTCTAACGGCTTTTAAATTATCTTCTGGTGAAGATGTTAAAGGATAATAACAAAAACATGCGACCATACATCCTGATTGACTTTTAGGAGATAATTCTCTTGCTATTTTAATTGTTTGTGCACTTGCAATAAATTGATGATGAAGTGATTGAAAAACAAGACTTTGATTATAGGATTTGTCTTTTTCTTTAACTAAACCTACGCCATTATAAGGACTAAAATAACCTGCATTTATTTCATTAAATGGTAAAAAATAATCAATATATTGTCCCCAATGTTCAAAAACAGTTCTCGCAAATCTTTCATAAAAAATAACTAATTTTCTATTTGTCCAACCACCATAATTGTCTACTAAATATAGTGGTACAGCATAATGATTCATTGTTAAAAATATTTTCATACCCGCCTTATGAACTTCTTTAAAAATATGATCATAAAACGCGATTCCTTTTTTATTTGGTTCTAACTCATCACCTTGAGGATATAATCTTGCCCAACTTATTGAAAATCTATAAATATCAATCCCTAATTCCTTTAATAAAGCAATATCTTCATCTATATGATGATATCCATCACTGCCTTTTCTAAAAGGATAATTTCCAATACCCTGACATTTTTTTGCTTCATCTATAACATCTTGTGTGAGTAAGCGTGTTGCTGTTGTAGCATCAGAAGTTCTCTTTAAATAAGGTCTACAATCTTGTGTATCTAAACCTTTTCCATCTAAATCATAACCTCCTTCATATTGACTACTAGCAGTTGCTCCACCCCAAAGAATATCTTTTTTCTTTTGTATATATACCATTTTATGTCCTCCTTTTAAAAACTAAGGTGATTTCTCACCTTAGTTTCTTTGCAAGTATATAGGCACCATATTCTGGTGTATGAATAGGTGGAATAAGATTAAAACGATTTCCTAATTGATCTTGAAGATGAGGAATAATAAAGGAACCTGCATGTTGAAATACACCGCCTATATAAGAGACGTTAATGGGAGATTTAAAATTTTTAGATAACAAGTTAATAAGTTTATATATTTCTTCTGCAGCTTGTTTATATATTTTTAAAGCATTAGGATCTTTTTCTTTTGCTGCTAAGCCATTGATATAAGCTAAAGCAGCTATTTTTGTACGATCATGATTTAAATTATTCATAAAAGTAATAATGTCATAATCATTTACTAAATAACATTCTCTTTTAATTAAATCATATAAAATCGTCTTTTCTAAACGACCATCAACTTCTTGACAAAAAACATTCAACATCTTTTTAGCAATCCAATAAGCACTTCCTTCATCACCTAATTGATAGCCCCAACCACCACAACGTTGTAACATACCTTCCTTTAAAGAAAGCGCAATACTACCCGTTCCAGCAATCACAACAATACCATCTTGACCATCAAGAGCACCTTCTATTGCTATTTGTACATCACTTTTTAAAACAAATGGTCTATTTTTAAATGCTTTTAAACAAATATCCTCTATTTCTTTTCTTATTTTTTTATCTTGTCCATATCCTGCTAAACCAATACCAATTTTTGAAACACTTTGTGGATCTAATTGTTCAACTCCAGCTTTTAATATTTCAATACATTTTTTTGGCGTTTGACTTAGAATATGAACAGTTGGTAAAACTATTTCTTGACATATATTTCCATCATCATCATAAGAAACCATTTTTGTCTTTGTTCCACCACCATCAATACCTATATACATAAATTTCACCTTTTATCCTTCAATAGCTTCTTTAGCTTTTTCTTCTTCTAATAATTCCTTATCATACATTTTAAAGAATGGATAATATAACACAACAGAGATTACAATTAAAATAATATTCAAAACTGCTGCTCTCCAATCTCCTCCACATGCAAGATAAGCACCAATTGGTCCAGGTAATGTCCATGGAGCAATTGTAACAGCACAATTAACTAAATGCATTGCTGTAGCAACCCAAGCAATTGTTGCCAGAACTAAAGGAATAACAATAAAAGGAATTAATAACATCGGATTTAAAACAATTGGTGCCCCAAAAATCATTGGTTCATTAATGTTAAAAATAGATGGTAAGATTGTTGTTCTTCCTAAAGTTTTTCCATATTTAGATTTTGCTTTAAAACAGAATAAGATAGCTAATCCAAGTGTTGCTCCTGATCCACCAATATGTACAAACCATTGTAAAAATGGTTCAACACCAATATGTGTTGCTACTTTTCCAGCAGCTACCGCAGCTGTATTTTGGTCTAATAAAATTAACCAAATTGGTCTTGCAAGAGAACTAACAATAGAATCTCCATGAATACCGAATGACCAGAAAAACATAATTAAGAAAATAATAATTAATGTTGATGGTAAAGTATCTGTTGCATTTACTAATGGTTTAATAAGTGTTCCGACAATACTATGAACATCAATACCTAACCACATTGTAATGGTAGACATTCCTAAAATAATAATAATTGTTGGTGTTAAAGATTCAAAAGATCTTGCTACTGCTGGTGGAACAGCAGCAGGCATCGTAATTTTTATACCTTTTACTTGTGTAAATCTATAAATTTCAACTCCAATAAATGCAGATAAAATTCCAATAAACATACCTGCTGATCCTAAGTTTTCTGCAGGAATAACATATCCTGAAGGAAGTTGTTGTAAAAATGCATTTAATTCTGCATTTTTACTTGCTAATGCAGTAATTGAATCAGTCACATCTGGAATAGAGACAGGAACAATCGTTAATAAGAATGTTAACTCTGCCATAATTGCTCCACTTAATCCATCTAAATCATAAGATTTTGCAAGTGAATAACCAATTCCAAAAACTGCATATAATGTCATAATATACATTGACATTCTATATGGTAATAAAATAGCTACTGCATTAGCTTTGATAAACTTCGCCAAAGCCCATGATTCAGGCATTTGATTATATGAAAATGCAACAACCATTAATAACGAACTTACAATAATAATTGGTAAAGTAGCAATGATCCCATCACGAATAGCACGTAAATGTCTTTGATTGGAAAGTTTTTCCAAAGGACCAGCAAATTTACCTTCAATAATGTTCGAGAACTTTTCAAACATATTTTTTCCTCCTATCTAATCATTAATATCATCACAAAAGCCATGATTGTAAATATACCTGCAACAATCCAAAAGCTTTTACACATTCCTTTTTTTCTTTCAATATAAAATTGTGAATAAGCAACAGATAAACCACATACAATTGAACTAATAATTGCATTAGGAAGGCGAAAATCAATATGTAAATAATGAAAACCATTTACACAAACAATTAAAGATAACATTGTAGCACCTAAAATCAACAATGCGCTTTTAAATCCGAACATTGGAATATCATAGTCTGTTACCCCAAACATATTTTTATATGTTTTATTTTTTTCATTTTTTACAACATATCTTTTCATTGCTTATTCCTCCTATAAAAAACTTCTAACTGTTAGGCTAATATTACCTTTATTCTTTTCAAGAGCTTCTTGACATTCTATTTCATCTTTACCCGTAAGACCCATTAAAATAGCAATCTTAACATTAAACTTGCTTTTATTTAATAGTCTTGTTGCTTCTGCTTCATCACAATCAACAGATTGGCAAACAATAGAAACAGCTCTCATTTTTAATTTTTCATTTGTTGGTTGAACATCAACCATTAAGTTTCCAAATACTTTTCCTCTTTTAATCATCACTGAAGTTGAAATCATATTTAAAACCATCTTTTGTGCTGTCCCAGCTTTCATTCTTGTTGAGCCAGTGACAACTTCTGGTCCTACAACAACTTCAATAGGATAATTAGCGTACTTTGAAATCTCTCCATTTTGAACACAACACAATGAAATTGTAGAACAGCCAATTTTGCGCGCATATTGCAATCCTGCAATTACATAAGGTGTTCTTCCTGAAGCAGCAATTCCACAAACAATATCTTTGTCATTTAAATCTATTTTTTCTAAATCTATTTGTGCTAATTGCTTCGAATCCTCTGCACCTTCAACTGCTTGAGTAACAGCTTTAATCCCTCCAGCAATAATTCCTTGGATAAGAGTAGGTTCAACTCCATAAGTTGGTGGACATTCAGAGGCATCTAGTATTCCTAGCCTTCCAGAAGTTCCAGCACCTACATAAATTAATCTTCCACCTAAACACATTTTTTTATAGATACAATCAACCGCTTGAGCGATTTGTAATATGACGTCTTGTACTACAAATGCTACTTTTTGATCTTCATTATTAATTGTTTTTAAAATATCAATAGTTGACATTTCATCAATATGTAATGAATTTTGGTTTACTTTTTCTGTATCTAACTGATTTAATTTCATTAATATGGCCCCTCCTTCCAATATCATTATATTATTATTGAAATATTATTTCAATAATAATTGATATATTTTAAAATATTATTCCCAAAATAAAAGATTCATTTTGAAATGAATCTACTTTTTAAGAATTGAAACATTATTTCTTGAATCAATCAAATTATCTTTATTTTTATCAAAGTTCTTTTTAAACACACCATAATACAATAAATCAGTAATTACAAAAGAAGAAATTCTTGATGAAACTGCTCCTATACGTAACTCCTTTTCCTCGCTTGGTACTCTAAGTGCAACCGTACTATTTTTTGATATAAGATTTTGATTAATTTGTGTAATTGAAATATACGGAATATTTTTTTCAACTAAGATTTTAGAAATATCTACCAATCCTGCCGTTGTTCCTGAATAACTGATGATCAATGCCATATCATCCTTTGTCATACTTTGCGTAAATGTCATTTGAATATGTAAATCATTATTATAAATAACCTTTTTCCCAATTCTGATTAATTTTTGTTCAATATCATTAGCAATAACTGAAGAACCACCTACTCCAAACAGATAAATAGTTGATGCATTGCATAAAAGATTTATAGCATTTTCTAAATCACTAACATTAATCAATTGATATGTTTTCAATACCGTATTCATATTTAAACGACATCCTTTATCTACTAAAGATGTCATATCATCATTTTCATTAAAAATAATATCTACATCTAAATCATGTTGCTCATTTGAATGAGATTGTGCTAAATTCATTTTTAAATCACTAAAACCTTTAAAACCTATTTTTTTAGAAAACCTAATAATAGCTGCGGCAGAAGTATTTGTCTTCTCTCCCAATGTTTGTGCAGAATAATTTAAAATCTCATTACCATGTTCAAGAATATATTTCGCTATTAATTTTTCTGTCGATGTATAACTTTCTTCAAATTCTCTAATTCTTACAAAACCATTCACACTATCATCTCCTTATTTTCATTATATCAATCACCATCAATAAATTCTATCCTAAAAAGAAGCTAGTTTCCTAGCTTCACAAACTATCACGAAAGGTAAACATATGGACAATCATCACCAGTGATAGTACACATTTTATGTGCATAATTATTCTATCATTTATAATTAAATAATTTTTATTTAAGAACATTTTGGTCTTTATTCTTTTTTTAGAATACTCTCTCTTGGATTATCTAAATGATATTCTTTTGCCCATTTTCTAAAATGTCTATTAATATATGAATTAAGTTGCACCATATCTCGTTTATTAAGATAAATATCAATTAATCCAAGAGGATCTTCTACTGAATAGTCTTTAATTCTTTCCATCATTTGATAAACAACTTCATTATTCATAATTTGAAAAGAATATGTATCATGTTGTGTGACAACATCTAAATCTACATAATAATTCATATGAACAACTAAGGCTCTCATTAAGCCTATTGAACTTGACATAGATAATTTAAAATATTTTACATCACTATAGTTTATTTTTGTTTGTCCATATTGAAGATAATCTTTATAAAAATATAAGCGATCATAAATCGTTCCATAATCTAAAACGTGATCAACTGCTATTTTAACTTTTCTTCTTTTAATATAATTATTAATTCTTTCATCTATATTTTCTAAATCAAGATGTTGTTTTTTAATCATATCTTTTTTATTTTCTAAAACATCTCTAATCGACTTCTTATCATTTATAATTTGTTTGATTTCTTCAATCGTGACATCCATTTCTCTTAATAATAAAATAAATTTAATTCTTGAAACATCCTCTTGATTATAATTTCGATAATTATTGCTATCTCTTGCTGGTTTTACCAAACCTTCATTTTCATAATAAATCAATGTTTTCTTTGTTATTGATAACATTTCTTCTACTTCATGTGTTGTCATATTCATCACCTCTACCCTTATTAAACAGTATAACCTTAGGATATGGTCAAGTACTTTTTATAATAAAGACAAATATAAGATATACATATTTGAATAACTACCGTCTTTTAACATAAAACCTCCCGGAATCATGTCAACTTCTTTAAAACCTAAAGATTTATATAATACTGATTTACATGCTTATATAATAGCTAATGAATTGATTATTGATCAATTCAAATAAATCATTTCATTATTTAAACAACAAAAGCGTCTACAAAATATGTTAAGCTTTATTCATCAAAATTATTATAAAAGTATTTCTTTACAAGATATTGCTGAAAGTGGAAACATGAACATAGCTCAATGTTATCGTTATTTTAAAATGATTGTTAAAATGTCTCCTTATGATTATTTAATTCACTATCATTTATTAAAAAGTATTGATTATCTTTCAGATTCTACTTTCAATATTACTGAAATTTCTGAAAAAGTTGGTTTTCAAAATGTAAATCATTATATCCAAATATTTAAAAAGGCATACACTTTATCACCTAAAAAGTATCAAAAAAACATAAAAAAAGGAATTTACAATAATGCAAATTCCTTTTCATTCTTTCATTTGACAATTTCCATCCAACATAAATAATCAGCGATCTTTACCTTCATCCCTTCTAGAATATGAACTCTTTGAAGAGGCGTCACTAAAGATTCTAATGTTCTCCAAAACACTTTTTCGCTCATTTCTTTATTATTTATATAGAATTTCATTTTGATTCCCTACCCTTTTTATATTTTTTATAAGACAACCAAAATTAATTTTAGCACAACACTCTTTTCAGTTCTATATTTCAAACAACATCTCTAAGTCGTATATGTCCATTACTTCTTTTTTCATTAATACATCCTAATATTTAATTTTTAAACATGATTAGTATATCATATTTAAAAAGTACAAACAAGAATACGAAAATTACATAATTCTTCAATATTCTTGTTCTATATATTTATTACTACAATTAGCAATCTTTTTTATATTTAGTTACTTTCGTCCTCTGAAGTATCATGAACTTTATGTTCTTCTAAATACTTACTGACTTCTTGATAATCCTCTGAATGTCTAGAACGATAAACGCATTGATTACTACTCATATATATACTCATTACCGATTCTATATCTTCTATAGCTAAATCTTGTAAATGTTTCTTAAAAAAGTTCATGAAACCATCAGCATCATTAAATCCATTATAAGGTGGTACTTTATTTATTAAGATTTTAGAAAATTCTGCTAAATCGAAATCTACACTTTCTTTTACAGCATCATATAATGTCATTGAATAAAGTGGTTGTTGAACTGTACTGTTATCTTTGAAAAATTCATATGGGGTTTTATTAGAACGTGGATAAAATAGTCTATAATATTTTATCCCATTTGGATTTAGTAAAATTTCGTTGCTGATATATTCAAACAATGACACATCTTCTTTGATTATATCCAATAAAATTGGAAAATTTAAAATAAGTTCTATTAAGGATTGTTTTCTTTCAGAAGAGTTTTCTAAATTTTCAATACTAATACTTAATAATTTTTTTCTAACATCTTCTTCTTTAAATAATCTTTCAAACCCATTTTTCCTTATATGATCTGTCATAGCGTAAACAAATGCAAATAATCCATAAGCATTTCTTTCTGCATCTTTATCAGTAGTAATAAATAATAATTTTAAAAATGTTTTATACGACATTTTTAGTGAATCATATGTCATACGTTCCAAATAGTTTTTGGTTATTTCATTTTTTATTCTTTCATCCAGACTATTTTGAGAAATATTATCAATTCTTTGTGAATAAATTTCAACAACTTCTTCCACTATAGAAAATAAATCCATAATAAATGGTGCTTTAACAGAAAGTATATTATCATACATTGAACATATTAACATTCTAGCTTGATAATCCTCTGGAACATATAATGTATTATCATTGACCTTCAAATGAGCACATTTGTGTCTACACTCTCTTAAATAATTTACGTCCTCTGTAAATCGATTAAAATACAACTTACAATTTTTATTAAAGAATTCAATTATTTTCTTTTCGACTTCTAAATATTTTTCATTTTTTAAAATTAATTCATTAATTTCTGCTAATTTTTCCTCAGCCTTATTATTCCCCTCACTTGCCATAGTTTGTAATTTCATAAACAAATCATAAATAACAAATGAATATAACAAAACAATAGTTGCCCTATAATTTTTACTATAATAACATTGTAAAATTTCTTCAAAATATTGTCGAGAATCTGGATTGTCGAAAACTCTTAAATCTCTTTCATCAAATAGCATATTTCTTCTCCTTTACATATTTTTAAATTAAAATAATTTGATATTATTTATTATTTTAATAATATCAAATATTACATTTTTCAACAAATTTTACTAAATAAACTTGTTTATATTATCATAACATTTATTTTAATTTACTCATAGTAAATTCACACTTTTGATTATCTATTGTTTCTATTTGATAGTGTAAGATATTTTGTGTAAATTATGATTTTTCAATTATAGAAAATGGACATATAAATAAAAAAAATAGTAAATCACTTGATTTACTATCTCATCTGTCATATTCACTTTTAAAAGCATTACACTATTTCAATCCAACATAAATAATCGGCAATCTTCACTTTCATCCCATCCAAGATATGTACTCTTTGCATTGGACTTACTAATGATTCTAGTGTTCTCCAAAATACTTTTTCACTTAATTCTTTATTGTTAATATAAAATTTCATTTGGTTTCCTGCTTTCTTTTAATGACATCCATTTTACCTCATCTCTGAAGTAAAAAATAGCGATTTTTAGATAGTGACACCCTTTTATATGGGTGACATCCACGTAAATCGCTATTTTTTGATTCTTTAAAATATCTTAAAAAACGTTGATTTCATCGACAATTTTTCGATGACATCCATTTTAACTCTTAATTTTGGTGGAGATGGCGGGAATCGAACCCGCGTCCAAAAGCAATTCCTCCAAAGCGTCTACAGTTTAGTCCATTGAATAATTTAACTTGGCTACAATCAACGAACAATTTTACACCAAGCGATTCTTTAAATTTTCGTGGTTAAAGTCAAGACCCCTTCAACCCTTATCCTAAAAGTTATAATACTAACAAATAGCTATAGGCTCACTAAATGTTAGCAGCTTTCATGTCTATGTCGACTAAGCGAAAGCGTAATTAGTTTGTCTGTTTCCAGTTATTTTTTGTTTGAGTTTAACGTACTCCAACGACTGCAGCTAAGGTCAAACATACCCCTGTCGAATCCAAGACATCCCCAGATTAGTAGTAATTTTTAAGAGACTTTTCGATATCTCTTTTTGCAGCTTTTTCTTTTAGATCATTACGTTTATCATAAAGCTTTTTACCTTTAGCAAGCGCAATTTCTAATTTAGCTTTAGATCCACTAAAATACATTTTAGTAGGTACGACAGTTAAGCCACCTTCTTTTAACTTATTAGTTATTTTAAGGATTTCTTTTTTATGAAGCAAGAGTTTTCTTGTTCTTCTTGCTTCATGATTAAAGATATTTCCATGATCATAAGGAGCGATATGCATGTTTTCTACATAAACTTCGTTATTTTTGATTCTTACAAAAGAATCTTTTAAATTCACATTACCTAAACGCACAGATTTAATTTCAGTTCCTTTTAATTCAATACCTGCTTCATAAGTATCTAACAAGAAATAATCATGATGTGCTTTTTTATTTTGAGAAATGATCTTCATACATATCACCACCTTTTCTATCTTCTTTTTCTTTTAAACTTTTGTTTTGGCTTTCTATCTCGTCGCTTATTTATTATAACAGTTTTTTTCTTCTTTTTGTTAGATTTCATACCAACAATTTGAAAATCTATTGTTTTTTCTCTTTTTGAAGCAGCTGAAACCTTAATTTTGACTTTATCAGACATCTTAAATCGTCTTCCAGTTCTTTTTCCAATTAATTGTAGATTTATGTCATCAAAATAATAGAAATCATCTACAAGATCTTCCATACGAATTAATCCTTCAATCGTATTTGGAAGTTCAACAAACATACCAAAGTTTGTAATTGAAGAAACAATTCCTTCAAAAGTTTCACCAATATGGTCTTCCATATATTCAGCCATCTTCATATCATCTACTTCACGTTCAATATCAATTGCTTTTCTTTCAAGCGAAGAAGCTTGATCAGCAACATTTTGCATAATAGAAGCAAAATGGAAAAGAGTTTCTTGATCTAATTTCTTTTTAAATAAATACGTACGTATCAAACGATGAACCATTAAATCAGGATAACGTCTAATTGGTGATGTAAAATGTGTATAATATTCATCCGCTAAACCAAAATGTCCTAAACATTGTTCATCATATCTTGCCTTTGCCATGCAACGAAGAAGTAATGTAGAAATAATCACATGTTCATCTGTTCCTTTACTTGCTTCAACGATTTTACTTAATTCTTTAGAATGAATATCTTCTAACGAACCTTTTATTGTATAACCTAGAGTTCTAGAAATTGTAGAGAATTTTCTTAATTTATCTACCTTAGGATTTTCATGAACACGATAGATAAATGGTAAATCAAGCCATTTAAAATGTTTTGCAACTGTTTCATTAGCAACTAACATAAATGATTCAATAATACGGTCACTTTCTCCACGTTGTCTTAAAACAACATCTGTTGGTTTACCTTTTTCATCAACTAATACTTTAGCTTCATTTGTATCAAAATCGATTGCTCCACGATCTTCTCTTGTTTTTTGTAAAATTTCAGCAAGTTCTTTCATTAAGAAAAATAAATCACATACATGGCTATACTCTTCTTGTAGTTTTTTATCCCCTGCAAGTATTTTATTAACATTATTATAAGTCATTCTTTCAGTTGAATTAATAACTGATTCAACGATATCATGGTCAATGACTTCCCCTTGAGGGGTAATTTCCATAAAACATGAAATTGCAAAACGATCCACATGAGGATTAAGTGAACAAATTCCATTAGATAATTTATGAGGAAGCATTGGAATAACACGATCCACTAAATAAATAGAAGTTCCTCTTGCAAGTGCTTCTTTATCTAATTCAGATCCTTCTTCTACATAATAAGAAACATCAGCAATATGTACCCCTAAATAATAATTTCCATTCTTTAATCTTCTTAAAGAAATTGCATCATCTAAGTCCTTGGCATCATCACCATCAATCGTAACAATCGTTTCATTTCTTAAATCAGTTCTTGTTTTAGCTTCTTCTTGATCAATTTCATTTTCAATTGATTCGATTTGTTCATAAACTTCTCTAGGAAATTCAACATGTGCTTCATGTTGAGAAACAACAGATAAAATATCAACCCCTGGATCTCCTACATGTCCTAAAATTTCTACGACATTTCCTTTTAAATAAGGTTTATACGTTTTAATTTCAACAACAACTTTATGTCCAGCTACTGCACCATGACTATGTGCATGATCTATATAAATAGGTTGTGTAAACTTTTGATCATCCGCATCAAAGACAAGTTCTCTTTTAGCGTTTTTCAACAGCCCAACAAGTCTTGTTTGTCCTCTTTCAATAACTTTAACAATTCTACCTTCTTGACGCGATCCTGTTTGATGCTTTTTAAGTTCAACCATGACTGTATCCATATTAAAAGCATCTTTTAAATCTCTTGAAGAAATAAAAATATCATCACTTTCTTCATCAATAATGACAAAACCAAAACCTCTTTTATTAATATGTAAAACACCTACAATATAATTAGAATTTTCTATTAATAAATATTCATTTTTATCATTTCTTACAATTTTACCCTCATCTTCTAATTGATTTAAAGCTTTAAGCAAAACTGTAAAACCTTCACTATTATTTAGATCTAATACATGTTGTAATTCATGAATTGATCTTTCTTTATCTTTTAATATATCCAAAATTCTTTCTTTCATCTTCTCACCTCCAAAAAAAATAGGACGCCTTGCGTCCTATTATTCATTAATTCATACGTAGTAGAATTGCGATCACGAAGAAGGCAATACTCAAAATCATTGTCATTCTAGACATTACTAAATCAACACCACGTTCTTTTTGTTCAGCAAAAAGATTTGAACTTTGACCAGTTAATGCATTAACAATATCATCTGATTTTCCACTTTGTAATAAACATAATATAATAAGAGCAACGGAAATAATAACCATAGCAACCTTTAAAATTGTTTCAAACATATTTTTAACCTCCTTCGATTAATTTAATACATTGCATAGCAAATATTATCATAAAAAGCTCATAAACACAACATAATTTTAAAATAACTTATGCATTATCTAACCCACAAACATAGTAACGATCTTCTACCCTTACAACCGTTACATTGACTGTCGAATTCAAGCCTTCAATTTCTTCATTAAACGTTAATGAAATCAAAATATTATAATAATCATTATCCTCTAATCCAGCAATTGTTACCTTTGAAGGTGAATAAGATATAATATTATATTTTAAAACCTCTAATTCTGGATATTGATTTTTATAACTATAAAATGATGTTTGTGCATATTGACTAAAGTTTTCCACCATTTCAGGATACATATAATCAACACCACCTATTTCATTTTTTTTCTTATCTACAAAAGTATAATAATCACACACAAAATAAGCAGCCACTAATTGACATTCATCTTCTTCATCTTTATTTTTATAACTTGTATCTAGTCTTGCATAAATATTATTTAATAGTTCGCTATCTCCAGATTTAGTGTATGGAGATTGTACTGTTTCAGTTTTTATTGGTAAAGGCGTATCTTTAGATGTCATAAAATAACCAACACCTACAATCATAAGTAAAAAACATAGCGCAATAATTAAATGATCTCTCATGGCTTTTTGAGGAGATCTTCTTTTACGATAACGATCTAAAAATTTAATTTTTGGTAATTTATCAGAATCAATAAAAATATTTACAATTGTTAAAATTGGTTTATATTTTCTAGAAATCATATCTGTTACTTCTACAAATATTTCAAACATAATCATTAAAGCAATAAATAAAATTGTTCCTGCAGTTGGATTATAATAATATAAATAAGATGAAAGCGAAAATAAGAAAGTGACTAAATAAAGCACTAAAACACTTTTTCTTTGTCCTAATTTTAATTTAAACATCAAATTATGATGTAAATGCCCTCGATCCGCTTCACTAAATTTTTTATGATGTATTTTTCTTCTTAAAATTGCTATTAAAGTATCCATGATTGGAACCATTAAAACAATAATTGGTGCTCCTAAAGTAAAAAAAGCAGAAGCATTGTATCCAAATCCTAATAAAGAAATAACTGAAATCATGAAACCTATATATAAAGCTCCACAATCCCCCATAAAAATTTTTGCTGGATGAAAATTAAAAAACAAAAAGCCCATAATACTTCCAGCAAGAATGAGTGATAAAGAAGCAATGTCACTTCTTCCAGATAATAAAGAAGTCATTGAGATAGTAACAAGGACAATAATTGAAATACCTGCAGATAACCCATCTAACCCATCAATTAAATTAATCGCATTAGTAATTCCTACAATCCAAAATAAAGTAACAATCCCTGAAAAAAATGTCATCGCATCACTTGGGAAATATCCAAATCCTTTTATATAGATTTCTCCATAAACAATGACAATCAACGCCGCAATCACTTCAAAAATTAATTTTACTTTAGGGGATAAATCATGACTATCATCATAAAGCCCTACCATAAAAATTATAAATCCTGCAACCATAATAGCATTTATTTGATGATCCGCTTTCAAAAATAAGGCTGATCCTATAAGTGAACTTAAATAAATGGCATAGCCACCAATACGTGCTATTTCATGTTTATGAACTGTTCTTTTATTCATATGTGCAACAATTCCTAATTGATTTCCAGCTTTAATTACAAGTGGAATCATTAAAGCTGAAATGATTGTTGTTACAACAAATGAAAGAATGACCGTCAGTGACATTTTGCCACCTCCTTTATGCCTATATTATTCATTATTTTTTAGTAAATTTCAACTTTTAAATAGCTCTAAGACTTGTATTTGGACAAAAACTTGTCTATACTAGTATATAAGGAGGAATATGTTTATGCATAGTTTAGGAATCTCTGTTTATCCCGATAAAAGTGATATTAAAGAAGTTTATGAATATATGGAAACTGCCGCTAAATTAGGTTTTTCTAGAATCTTTACTTGTTTTTTATCGATTCCAGATGATAAAAGAGAAAGTTATTTAAAAGAATTTAAAGGATTCATGGATAAAGCTCATGAATTAGGATTTGTTGTTGCTGCTGATACAAATCCAGAAGTATTTAAATTAATTGGAGCTACTCCAAATAATTTAAAACCATTTGCAGATTTAGGATTAGATATTATTCGTTTGGATGGTAACTTTGGTACTCAAGGAGATATCGCTGTTACTAGAAATCCTTATGGTATTAAAATCGAATTCAATGCAAGTATGGATGCTGGTGTTGATTTATTAATTAAAAATGGTGGAAATAAAGACCAAATTATTATGTGTCATAACTTCTTCCCAGAAAGATATACTGGGCTAGATTTTGATTTATTCCAACAATTCAATAAACAATGGAAAGCATTAAATCTTCATACAGCTGCCTTTGTTTCAAGTCACAATGATCCAACAATTGGTCCTTGGGAAGTTTTCTGTGGTTTACCTACAGTAGAAATCATGAGACCTTTACCAATTGAAGTCCAAGCAAGATATTTATTAGCTACTGGTGATGTTGATGATATTATCGTTGGTAACTATCCAGCAAGTACAGAAGAATTAGAAGCATTATCAAAAATCAACTTCCAAGCTTTAGAATTACGTGTTGATGAAGTACCAGAAATTACTGATAATGAAAAATACATCATGTATGAATTTGCTCCACACTGGGATCGATACGATCATTCATCATTTATGTTAAGATCAAGTTTCCCAAGACTTCAATTCAAAAACCAAGCAACTGTTCAAGATTCAGGATTTGGTGATAAAAAAGAAGCTAAAGAAGACAAATCTATTCCACATCATGACTGTGGTAAAAAAGTATTTACGCGTGGTGATATCTTAGTGGTTAACGATAACTTAGCTCATTATCGTGGTGAATTAGAAGTTGTTTTAACTGAAATCCCAAATGATGGTGAACGTAACTTAATCGGTCGTATTAAAGATGAAGACTTAGGTTTATTAGATTTCATTCAACCAGGACAACATTTCAAATTTATTAAATAATTGAAAAAGAAGCTTCACATTGGAGCTTCTTTTATTATTACTCAATTGTCTTTAAATATTCTTCTAAACCATGTTCATCAACATGTCCAATCACTTCATCAGCAATTTCTTTAAGTTCATCAACAGCATTTTCCATAGCAATACCATGACCGACATAGCGAATCATTTCTAAATCATTCAAACCATCGCCAAAAGCATAACTATGTTCTTTATCGATTTGTAGATGTTCTAATACTTTTTGCACACCTGATGCCTTTGAAGTATCAAGAACACAAATTTCAAAAGAAGAAGGATGCAATAAGTCACAATGTATCGTAAAAAATGTTGATTCAATTTTTCATCCTGACACATTCGTTATCTTTAAAATAATTTTATACAATGTATTCAAATAAACAAAGAGAAAAAATTCCTCACCTTAAATTGAACTATATTGAATGCTATCTCTTGTTTATAAAATTATGAAAGATAAAGGAGATCTAACTATGGAAAACAAAGACACAAAAACTGTTTCAGTCGGACAAGAATTTTACACAGCACAGGAAGTTACTACTATGCTAGGTGCATCTAAAACAAGTGCATATAGAGTAATCAAACGCCTAAATGCTGAGCTTGAAGAAAAGGGATACATTACTATCACAGGCAAAATTTCAAAGCGTTACTTCCTTGAAAAATCTTATATTTGACCCCTAAATTGAAGTGTGAACTGACAACTCACACTTCTTTTTATTTGCTTAAATATTTCAATCGACACATTCGTTTTATAAATAAATATCCGTTATCATAGTGATACAAAATATGAAACGGAGGAAAATCTTATGAAGTCAATTTATGAAAGCACCGGAAAAGGTTACACACAACAAGGTGATTATTTATTGCCAAATCTTCAGTTAAACGAAGAACCTGAATACAATATTGGTATCTGGGGACAACGTTATCGTCAGCACTTAAAGAGCAATCACAAAATAATTTACTACAATTATTTAACCAAAGGAACATTGTATCAGCACCTTGCAGAAGTAAATGAACGTGCTGAAAGTATGTTGGATCAGCTTGTAAAATCACTTGCCGAAAAAGAAAATATTACCGAACAACTAAAAGAAAACGATATGCTGCTATGGGTTAAAAAGATGAATAACATCCGTAATAGAGCAATGGAAATCATGAACAGCGAGTTGATTTATGTATGAGAAAACTTTTCATTATCACATTGGTTTTGTTCTTCGCTTTATCATTATCGGCTTGTAATAAAACTGAAACACAGATAGAAACAAGTAGTGTTTTTACCTATACAAGAAACAGAGGTCATTGAAGAAACTTCAAGTCAAATCTCTACATCAGAGCCAGTAACAACAGAAAAATCTACTACTCAAGTTGTAATTTCAACGGTAGAAAAGGAAGAAAATAATTTGACTTCGTCAACAACTTTACCACAAATTACAGAAGTAAAACCAACGCAAAAACCTAAACCAACAGAAGCTAAAACTACTCTCAAAAATGTTACTGAACCAGTTGAAAAAACAACGGTTCAGACAACAGATCAAACCATAAAAGAGCAGAAAGTAGACATTGATTATTATGTTGATTATGCAAAAAATTACGCATTAAATATCGGCTTAACTTACGATATTGAGGCTACAGAATGTTGGGATAACCCTATTTCTATTACATCAAAAACCACATCAACAATCGCAAATATTGAAAGCAGATTGAACAGGTACAAGAACATAGAAGGCTTTGAATCCGTATGTATTTGGTATGAAAAATGCGGTGAAAATGACTACAATCTATACATAGGTTACGCATAATATAAAAAGATAAGGCACAGTTTATGGACGTCAAAATCCATTGCTGTGCCTTGTTTAATGTATAACTGATGTAGAACAAGTTTTTATGTATAATCTTAGCGAGCAGACCATCTGTATACCCAAAGGCTATCCAAACGGTAAAACTGCATCGTCTGAGCATCTCAGCGAGCAGTGTATTTGTGTCCTCACATCCACAAATACCTCGTTAGGGAACACCCTAAGACCTGTTAGTAATCTAATAATTAAACAATCATTCTACATTGCTATCAATTATGTTGACTCTGTAACATTTTCCTTGTTCTGGAAGCTTGCATAGATTTCCTTCGTTTTCTTGAAGTATTTTTTTTGTATGAGTAGCAATGCTTTCTTGCAGTTTTTTATTTTTAGGATCAACACCTAAAGAATTTATTTCGTATGCATCTGCAAATTTATATAAATCAGACGAATTTTCTGCTAACTTTTTCAGATCTATTTCCTGATCCTTTGTAGGTAATAATTCAACTATATCAGCTAAAAGAATTTCGTATATTTGAAAATGTTGACTAAATTCAAGATTAGTAATATGCCTTCCACAAACTCTATAGTTTATTTGATTCCAATTTACAATTTCTTTGTCAATAAGTTCTTCTATAAATTCCCTACTTAAATTATCAATAGATTCTCTATTTGCTTTCTTATCAAATCTTTTTATAAATTTTTTTAAATAGCGATTTTCTAATTGTAATCGATAGTCATCTTTCGAAGACTTATCAATAGGAATCCTATCATCATCAATTACATGAAATTTATTTTTTAATTCCATTTTTTCATTTTCAGTAAACTTATAAACTCCTCCAACTGGTTGATATTTTCCTGTGTTACGTTCATTTTTTACTAATAAATATTTATTACCCACTTTGATTCTAAAGAGGTACGCAAAAGAAATTCGTACAATGCTATCTTTTTTTACAATATCTCCTCTTAGTAGTTTTCTTTGTGAAGTCTTCCAATTAGTATTGTCGGTTAAATCTTCTGCCAAAGATTTAATTTCTGGTATTGCTAAACCTAAAAATATACCAGTAATACTGCCTATCGTTACCCAACTTTTATGCTCTGAAATAAACATAACTCCAACGCAAAGAATAGAAAAGATAATTATTCCTATAAACTTCAAAATTTTCATTAGATTATCTCCTTCCAATAGGAATATTGACTCGTTGTTTTGCAACACATAGTTCATCTTTTATAATGTAACATTCTATATAGTGATTTCCATAAAAATTACTATGTTCGATAATTCTATTTCCCTTTTCAAATATTTGTCCTCGAAGCATATTTTTTCTTTCTGCCTCTGGGCCAACATTTTTAACTTTCCACATTATTTTATAAGGAGGAGGACAATCAGTATATTCCATTTCACATTGAATTTCAAAATTATGCGGTAAATATCGAGATAACATCGTCATAAATTGAGCAATTGGTTTTGGTCTAAATCCATTACCACTAACTTGACAAGAAATTCTACAGTTATATAACGGACAATATGTATATAAATCTTCTATAAATTGTTCCGTTTCCGCAAATGATCTAACTTTGACTACATAGTAATTTGAATTAGAAGTACTTTCTAAAGATGATTCTTTTTGATCCCAATAAGTATGGTTAAAAAATCCATACCACGCTTGAATAGCCTCA
The DNA here is from genome assembly GCF_013361255.1 of Faecalibacillus sp. H12. Taxonomy (NCBI): domain Bacteria; kingdom Bacillati; phylum Bacillota; class Erysipelotrichia; order Erysipelotrichales; family Coprobacillaceae; genus Faecalibacillus; species Faecalibacillus sp. H12. The sequence goes on from NZ_JABWDK010000016.1 coordinate 28,779, forward strand.
TCCTCAGTACAATCATCTTTAAACAAAACATCCAAATCTTCTATTTTACTTTTCAATCGATTTTTCCAATTTATCATTTTCTTTTTATCGATTTTTCTAGGAGTTAGATCTCTTCCATTGTCGACTGGAGCTGATACACTTGTATAAACATCTAATCTTTTTATAATAGCTTCCATTGTATAATAGAAAAGCTCATCGATTCGAGTATATACATTTTGTAATTCTTCATTGCAAACAACTGTTTGTAGTAACCCGCTTGGCATATTCTTCCATATTTCTCTTGACTTGCAAAACATTTTAGAAAGTCTAACTACTTTCCTAAGTTTCCCATTTGATAAATCATTTTTTTCTTTAAACCAATCAGTTAATCCTCTTAGATCTCGTTTGGTCCATTCCGAACCAGAATGTTCATACTCCCAACATTCAAGAGATTCGTTATAAGTTCGTCTATATATTGCAAAATCAATATGATAACCTTCAGCGTATGAAACTCTTACACAACTCGTTTTTACTTCGGGAGCAGTGTTAAATTGTTTTGTTTTATCTTTCAAAGCAGCTGCAACCATGTTTCTAGTTGCCAATGCACCTTTATCTCTAAGATCTTCCTTATCAAAAACAATTGCTACATCAATATCATAATCATTATCATCATTTTGAACTACCGTTGACATAGCAACACTACCTTGAACACAAGTTTCCTGTATTACATAATTAGTATCATTATCTTTGTTATATTCTTTTAACCCGTCTTTAAGTCGTTGAATATTTAAGTTTGCTTTTTTATGTAATTTATTTTGTTCATCATGTGATAAAACTACTTTTGAATTATAAAAATCATTAAATTTTGCAGATAAATCATACATTTTATTCTCAGCTCCTTTCTATAAAAAAATGAAAAAATATTTTTATATAAAACTTCAAATATGAATAAACACTCCTTTTATCATTCGCTATAAAAATCATCTAATATATATGTCGTCACAGGTGTTATGTATAATTGGTAACGGATGACTAAATCGACTAAATCATTTCCATCAATCAATGTAATCGGAGATCCTTCTCTGCTAGCTACTCTTGCACTATTGGTAAAGCGACTATTTGTAATAAACACTCCATAATCTGCTTGAAATTTATTCATTGCGCCTAAAAATTGATTAATATCTGGTTCTGTAACTGGACCGACATTATATCTTTTACATTGGATAACAACTCTTGTTGTTCTGAAATCATCTAAATCTTTATGGTATCCATATCCATCAATACCACCATCGTTGCTGATTTGAACACCTTGATTTGTAAATTCAACACTCATTTTTGTAAGTAAAGAACGAGAAAATGCTTCAAACTTTTTAGGAGACATTCTTGCAATAGCATTCAATAAATTTTCTTTAAAATCATTTTTTATTTGATCTTCTGACATCGACTCATCAACATTAGTTTCAGTAACGTTAGTCTCTATGTTATGCTGAGTTTTATTTTTCTCACTTAACTCATTCCAAAATTTCTTTGAAGGAATCATAATTTCTTTTTCTACATCTAGGGAATCTACATCTATTTCTAATCCCTTTTTAGTTAATGTAATTGTAGGATTTCCTTTTGTGTAGCTTACAAGTTCTGTAAATGATAAATCCTTTATCGCAAAATTGAATTTAAAATTGAATTCCTTATATGTATTACCTGTTGATTTTGATGTTTTTACCGCTTCAGCAAATTCAGCAATTTGGTCATCTAAATCAGAGATTCTATTTTTAATTTCAGTTCTATCTAATTTACCACCAGCATCCTGTAATACAGTAAGAATCGGCTTTATTAAATATGCGATTTTACCATCTGAAGAAAGCTTTTTTAATTCTATTTCCATATAAAATCACCTTTCATATATTTTTACCTTTTAAGTATCTCTTTAAATGCATAATAACCTTTTTCTAATAAGCGATGATTAATAACTACACTCTGTAAAATATTCTACTTACTATTAATATAATCATCATACAAAACTGGTGTAAGCTTGAAATCTTTACCAGTATAATTCAACACCATTTTATAACAAGGAATTTCTTTTTTTATGCATATTTGATGCAGCTTGTCTTCTATACTTTTTTCTGTTTTGCTTCCAATATATAAAGCCTTAGGTTTAAGATTACATATCTTACCAAATGACGAGCAGTTGCCGCTTTGTCTATCGATAAAAACTCTCCACTCTTTTTCATAACTCCAGTCTTTTGATTTCGTCAACAAACATTTAAGAACAAGCAATGTATCATTATGATACAAATTCCCAGATAAATTAAATTTCTGATTAATTTCCCATTGAATAACCGGAAGTAAGTGTGATGTTGCATCAAATCTATCATCTGAATATATAATTGGCGCTATAGTCGGAGATAACATCAAATGATTACATCCTATTACACTTTTACAGCTTTGCTCACAAGGATGAATCATAGAAGAAAAATCATATTCTAAATAAAAACCTTTATGTCCGTTAGCATAATGTCCCCACATTAGGGTAGAAGTATTTTTTTCACTAAAACAGGCAATATATTTTTCTGCTTCACATTGTAAAATTCCAAAGAAAAAATCATTGACCAACTTTTGATGATTATTTACAATAAAATTTCCTATAATTTGGGGCATATTCGTGCAAGTATCTTTTATGTACTCATCAGTTAAATTGGAAATATTTTCATGCACTAAATCAATTTCTTTAGATGGCAAAACATTTTTAGCTTCTTTTGGAATAGAACCTTTTTTAAAGCCGATCACCATATTATAAAATGCATCTCTAGAATAATTAGCAAACAACTCATCCATTAATTTATTAAGATCATAACAAGGTGTGCATTCATAAGGATCATTGAATTTCCATATGTTACTTCCCCATATCTCATCATTTTCTAAATTTTGAATATCGTATTCGCTGCCAGATCTAAATCGAAAAAGTTGAGGTGGTAGATGATTTAAAACCCAATTTTGCAATTTTAAATTTTCTTTTATTACATCTTCTTCCTTAGCATTCATATTCAATACAGTTTTGTACAACAATTCCTTAAATTGTTCTCTTTCATCCATAGTACCCCTCCAACTTTTTAAATACTGACATATGATATTTTTCTTAATTAATCAAATTTTCCCGTTCTTTACTAGTGATGCAATTATGTTTTACCCAATGGGAAATGCAATTGTCAAATTTTATGTAGATACATCAGCATATTCAACTGATGCTTGGTATATCTCAGCAGAACAAGATACGGAAAATCTTACGAAGTTTTTCTCTTGCTCTATACTATTCCGTTGGTTTTGCTTTTTCTTCAACAAACTTAATTTCTTCAGAAAGCCCATATTCTTATATATAGCTTTTGGTCTATTTCAGAAATAGATTTACTCCAATCAATATCAAATGCAGGAGTTGAATCTTGCATTAGCAAATATTCACCCCCTAAATCAAATTATTAGATGTAACTATACCTATTTATATTTCCAAAAGGTTAAATACATTTGTGCTACTGATTCCATTAGCACTAACAGAATGTGAGCTATAACAATAATGCAAACTGATGTTACATATTTTAGCCAACAAATTGGCAATACACTTTGAGCTATGGAAATGAATATCAACAAAGTTAAATAGGCTATTTCAACAATTACATTATAAGCTATATTAGAAAGTAAAATTTGAAACAGTGATAATTGTTTGCCGTTAATAGGCTTATAACTTCCTTTGTCCGATTCTGTTTCTTTCAATCTTCTTATATTCTCATTATCAGCCGAAACAAGAATAGAAATAATTGCTACCGAAAAAGAAACCAATATAGCTACAATATTTATTTGTGTTCCAATAAACTCTGAAAAGAGGTGAATAATTTTATCTTTTCCACCAACGTCTAAAACAAGTGCAGCTACTAGTGAAATAATTCCGACAACAACCGGAAATGTAAACTTTCTCCACACTTGTTTTCTTGATTTAAAATAATCGCTTAATGGAATAAATAATATGCTCTTCATTTTATTTCTTCCTCATTTCTGTTATAAACACCTGCGCCTGTATAAAGAAATCCTTGCTATCTACTTCTTTAGTTAAGGTTTCTTTATTAACAGTTAAATAGTGTTTCATTCTCATTATCTCGCTATCTACTTCAAAGTCACCAAATTCATTAGTTCCTTTAATAGCAATTTTTTTGATTTTACCTTTCCTTTTATCTTGCGAATCGTCATAATACTCTTTTATTAGATTTTCTGGAAATTTTTTAATCCCCTTAGGACGTTTTAAAGAAATTTCAATTTCATCCGCAATATCAGTTCTTCCTGCGAATTTCATAAAATCGTCTTTAATATCCTCTTTAGATACCGTTAGTTTAAGTACCGATGTGGTTTTTGACTTTTTAATTGCAGAAAGGAAATCTTCGCCTGGCATTGCTTCATATTCAATCGAATAATAATATTTTTCTTGTAGATCCTCATTATATAACTTGAATTGTTCGTTTAAATAATCTACGATGCTTTTCAATGTAAGACCATAATGATTGCTTTCATACACAGTAAGAAAGCGATCATTTCCTTTAAAAAATCTGATACACAAGTGTGTTTTTTCTTCATCACCATCTTGTGGATTCTTTCTTGTACCGTGCTCAGTCATTGTTTCTGTATCTATTTCATTGCGAACGTGATTATATTTTGCTGATTTAAAAATCAAATTGTAATTACCATCTTTTAGGTTTTCATATGAATCGAGCCATATAATTTTTTCTGAATTTATAATATTCTTTTTTCGGACAGTCAACTCTTTATCCAAAACATATTCCAAAAAATTTGAAAAAGATTCTTTAATTTGCTCAATGTCATATTTAGAATTGTCCTGACTCTCCATTTGTTTAGAAATTGTAAGATAATAAAAATAAATAGGAACCTTCTTCTTATCTGGGTTATTCATTTTTCTTCTCCTCTCTTACAAAACATCATCAAGTAATTTCCAGTCATCACTCTTAATATCATCCGAATAATTTTCGGTGCAGATACAAAGAGAACCGCTTTGTTTGTCTTGACGGACAATACCACCTTTAAGTTTGTACTTCATCAAATATTGCTTTAAAACATCAAACTTCTTGGCAGTATATCTATCAATATCTTCACTGTTACCGGTTTTTGTGAAGCCGCCTTTAGTTTCTATGATCCATACTGCTTTATCTTCTGTCCCTACAATATAATCTGGGTAAAATGATTTTTGTTTACCGAAATTATCTGTATAAACTATTGAAAAATACTCAATTCCTTTGTCTCCATTTTTATAAAACCAAGAAATGTTATTGCACTTTTCACAGTAATTTTCAAAAAGTTTTTCTGGTAATGAACGTTTCTCTGCTGAAGCTAAATAATGTTTGTATACATTCTTAGTCATTTCAGATTGATCCTTTGCCGAACTATCATATGTAAATAAAAACTCTTGTGGAAAACCAATAGGCTTTTCTGTTTTCATAGGAAGATTAAGTGTAATTTGTAATGTTTCATCAGCCATAGCACTTCTTACATCTTCAACCAAAGATTTTTTATTATTTATAACAAAAGAATATAGTTCTCTTACTTCAAGATTTAGAACTTTATAAGGACTACCTATATCTTTCAAAAATAATCTTCTCAATATATTATTAGTGCTGTTATAGTCTAAATTAACTTTAAAGCCTATTTCACCAACGCAATGATGATATTCTTTTCCGTGTTTATGTGTATTCAATTGTTCGTGAATAGCTATGTCATTTAAATTAGATATGCTATCCTGATTCAACTTAGTAACAGAACCTGACTTCGTAAAATCCACAATATCCTCAGAGAAAGAATATCCACAAGCTTCAAGCAGTTTTTTATTTTTATTTAAAGCACCAGAGGTGTTATATTTCTTTCCATAAAACTTTTTTATGATTTTTAATGCAAGCTTTGCGTCACGTGGGAATGGTACATCTGTTTTATATTCACTTATTAGCGTAAAATCTCGGTGTTGAGGCTTTAAAAAGACTTTATATGCATCTAAGGCATCTTTACCTAAGCTTTGTTTAACGCTTTCTGTGAACTTTTCGTCTAATGTATATAAATAACAACAATCTAACAAATCGCAATCATAGTGTTTAGCTTCTGGCATACGACGAATACGTCCTATTGTCTGTATTTCAAATGTTTCACTCATATTATCACGAAGCTTCACTAATATATGAGCTCTTGGACAATCCCATCCAGTCGCAACCGCTTGTTTAATAATAACTGCTACAGGTGTAGATGTTGGTTCTTCAATATCTTCTAAATTTTGTTTTTTATCAGAAAGCCATACTGCCAATTGATTATTTTCATATGTAATTCCTTGTGATTCAAAATACTCCTCAACCCGATCTAACAAGGCATCCGATTTATTTGGTATTTGAACAACAATAAGAGGATTAACTTCAGCTTTATATTTCGTAAATTCAGCACGTAGTTCTTGCTGCTTTTTAATTGCCTTTTGCAATAAATATGTTATTTGATCATCAACATTAATATCTTGCTCGAAGTTTTCATTAATGACAAGCAACTTTTTTATTAGACCTTCTGCAATAACATCTTCCTCTGGAATTTCTATTAACTTAGCGTCTTTGTATCCCTTAGGTGTTGCAGAGCAACGTATAATCTTGTCGGTGTGAAACAATTCAATTATGTCATCTGCTTTAATGGTATCGTTTTGATGAGATTCATCTACAACTATTTTAAAATTAATTCCATCATTCAATGCTTTATTGATATGATCTTCAAAATTTAAACGTTCGCTATCTTTTAAAGCCGTATTTCCTTTTTTGGTAAGTTTTTCCCAGTTAATAAAACAAGCATCGTTAGATTCGAATCCACCTGTCATTATGTCATATAAAAGCTTTGTATGACTACCGTGGATATATCTATCCATTTTTTCTTTACTTTGTTCTTCAAGACTTCCTTTTCCAGGAGTTAACCAAATAAATACAGTATTACTATGACTTTTGAAATATTCATCCATAAAATGGGTAAGAATTATCGTTTTACCACTACCAGTGCAACTTTTTAGAATAATATCTCTATTAGATTCCTCCATAGATTCCATAAGTTGACCTATGGCTTTGATTTGAAAATTAGCAAGTGTAATATTCATTTTTTACCCCTCCAATTCCTTGTAGTAATAATCAGGAATAATATTAACTACAATCTTATTGTCTTTTAGCTTTTGTTCTTGTGCTGCATCCAGTAAAATATCGTGTCCCATATAAATTTTCTTACAAGCAGAAAATTTATCTATATCAGCAATAAATTGATCCAATTCTTCTTCTGTAAGTACAATAGCTATTTCTTTATTACCGGTGAAATTAACACCATTTTCCAATTCTACAAGTTCACGAATATGTTCAAGTAATTCATCAGCATATTCATAGTACATACGGTCAGAAATTGGTACATAATCTACTTTGTAATATTTAAGACTTGCAGGTATAGAAGAAAATACTTTGCCTTTTTCTGTAACATATCCTTTTATAACATTAGATAATCTTTGATATGTTTTTTCTATACATATATTATTTTGATTATTTGTGCAAAGAATAAATTTTCTAGTTCCACTATCCTCTTCATTTTGTGTAATTACAGAGTGCCCCGTTGTTCCTGAACCAGCAAAAAAATCTAAGACTGTAATATCTTTTTTAGGATATAAAGAAATAATTCGTTTCATTAAATCTAAAGGTTTTTTTCCATTAGGAAATTCTACATTACCCTCTTTTGTAAGATTTTTTGTACCTGCAATAAAATTCCAATATGTTCCTTGTAATGTTTTTTTATACAACTTACCATCTATTTCTTCACTTACATCTCTTAACCAAGCAAAAAGCCTAAAATTCTTTCCTTTGTAAAATTGTTCGTAAAGTTTTCCTTTATTTTTTCCAGACTTAGGAGTATATTCTATAGAAAATAGTTCGCTTTCAACCCCTAATTCATTCACTTTTTCCATTACTCTTGGTCGTATAGAACTCTGTGGCATTGCTGTTTGGAAAATGCAATGTGAATATTTTGAATAAATGTCTTTTTCTGATAAATTCTCTTCTTTAATTAATTTACTTACTGATTTTATATCATAATTAATCCTTTTATATATTTTTATTTCATCGCCTTCTCCGTCAACTGTAGATCCAACATATATTTTCTCCCCCGGATCAACAAGAGCGGTTGTATATTTCCAACTAATATTTTCATCTCTATAACGTTGCACTAAATCTCCGATTTCTTCATAGTCATATGCACCATTGAATATAGGTAATAAATCATAGTTTTTAGCATATATAAGAATGTATTCACAATTCTTTTTAAATTTTTTATCTTCTCCTCCACCTGATGCTCCAGCAATATTTTTCATATTTACACTGATTATATTAAGAAAATTGTCCTCTCCAAATGTAGAATCACATAACAAACGAAGTTGTGCTAATTCAATATCACTAATTTGTATAAATATTACACCTTCTTCAGTAAGTAGCTTTCGTGCAATTTCTAATCGTTTAGTCATAAAACTAACCCATTTAGAATGTTTGAATCCATCTTCTTTATCTACATAATCATCATCATAAATAAAGTCTTTTATTCCAGTGTTATATGGTGGATCAATATAAATTAAATCAATGCTGCCTCTATGTGTTTTCTCTAATAATTTTAAAGAAGCAAGATTATCTCCTTCGATTAGAAAGTTCATTTCTCCACCGTTATCGATAAACAATTCCTTTTCTTCAGTTAAAACAGGAGTATTATTTTCTAATACTTCATCTATTTTTTCTCTATGTTCCTCAAATACAAGACCATACTTTTTACCATTAATGTCTTTTTCAAGTTCAGAAAGATATGTTAATAGTTTTCCTGTATTTTCATCTTGAGGTGCATTAGCTATATAGGTATGAATTTGATTGATTTTATTCAGTAAATCATCACGTTTAAGTTTTGATATGTTTATGCTCATCCTTTTTCCTCCTAATTATTAGTCAACAATTCACTTTTTAAAATACCAACTTGCATCATAAGTTCATTAACAATTTGACTATCCGAAGCTTGTTCAAAAGGAATTGTGTGCTGTACTAATTTAATTGCTGTAACTTGTCCTACTTGACTATCTTTGATTCTCAACTCTTGTATTTTATGTATCGCATTTTCTCTATCTAAACATCCAAAAGTATTGTAGCTATTAATAATATTTTCACGTTCTTTTATATCATTCAGAATTTTAACTTTATCCTTATAATCTTCTTTATTTTCCATACTGCACTATCCTCCAATTATTCTTCAAATAATATTTCACATACATCTTCAATATTGCAATCAAGTGTTTTGCAAATCTTTGCAAGGACTTCTAATTGAACGGACTCATTCTTACCGAGCTTAGCCATTGCATTTGAAGAGATACCTGCTTCTTCACGCAGTTTAGTTTTATTTATATTCTTATCTATCATTAGTTTCCAAAGTTTGTTATACGAAATAGTCATCATATGCCTCCGTTCTTTTATAACAATTTTATTCATTATACCACTATTTTCTTTGACTTACAATTTTATTTTATATATTACAATTTAATGTTTAATTTCTCAACGAAACATCTTATTTTTCATTATTTGAAGAATAGGATGTTTTTATTTTTTCTATAGTAAATTAAAACTTGTTCCCTACTTCGGTAAAATGCCAATCAATAAAATCACGGTATCAACGGTTAGAACGTGGCAGAATACAATGATTACACACAAGAATAACTATTCGCCTACACACCTTAAAACACTTCATAATCAGCTTTTAGCCATTATGAATTTTATCTTTAATCTTTTGTTTTATAGTGGTATTCGTGAAGGTGAAATGCTCGCATTGACGCTGAACGATTTTAACTTTGAAAACAACACATTATCCATCAACAAAAGCTATGCCGTTGTGGATAAGAAAGAAATTATCAAAGAACCAAAGACTCCAAAGAGCAAAAGAATTGTTGCTATATCACTACCGATTATGAATCTAGTAAAAGAATATTCGCAAACAATCTATGGCTACAAGCCGAACGAAAGATTGTTTCCAACAACGAAAAGTTCACTCTATCGTACAATGAAAAAGTATAGTGAACTAGCCGGAGTTAAAAAGATTCGTATTCACGATTTAAGACATTCCCACGCAAGTCTTCTTATTGAAAAAGGCGTTCCACCTCTTGCGATAAGTGAACGCCTTGGACACGAAGATATACAAACAACATTAAATATCTATTCGCATTTATATCCGAATAAGCAAAATGAAATTGCTGATATGTTATCTTCACTTATGGTTTAAGCTACGGGAATAAAGCATCTTCTCTCTAGGTGGTACACTTTTGGTACGATGACAGGTTTTAGAAAAGATAAAAACCTCCGAAAAGCCTGTAAATAAGGCATTTTCAGAGGTTTTAATTACATTATATTTTTATTCCCACTCAATTGTCTTTAAATATTCTTCTAAACCATTTTCATCTACATGACCAATCACTTCATCAGCCACATCTTTTAACTCTTTAACAGCATTTTTCATAGCAATTCCATGACCTACATATTTAATCATTTCTAAATCATTTAAGCCATCTCCAAAAGCATAACTATGATCTTTATCAATATTCAAATGTTCTAGAATTTTTTCTACACCCGTTGCCTTAGAAGTATCTAAAGCACATATTTCAAATAAATTAGCTGTTCCGTGATGATCAAAATAAAATTTATCAGCAATATAATCAATAATTTTATCATGATCTTTTTTAGCACTTATTTCTATTTTTAAAGAACGATGCATTACTTCTTCTTTATCAAAATTTGTTATTAATTTTTCATGACGAATATCACAAATTTTAAAGAATTCAATAAAATTATGATAAGCAGGATCAATATAACAATCCGTTGCTGTTTCAAAATCATATTCACAATCAATACTTTCTAGCATCTTCATTAAATCTTTCACTTTTTCATAAGGAATTCTATTTTCATAAATAATTTCATGATTCAATTCCACATGTGCCCCATTACATAAAACAAAACCATTAAAACCGGCATCAATGATTTGATTTGAAATAAAAGCTAAAGGTCGTCCTGAGGCAACAAATAAATAATGTCCAGCCTCTTTCAATCTTTTAAGTTCTCTTTTTACTCCCTCCGGTATTTTTAATTCACTATTTAATAATGTTCCATCTATATCAAAAAATAATACTTTTTTCACCATTTTCACCTCAGATGAGATTGTATCATTTTTAACTATTCAATTTGTATAATTTCTAGATAAGAAAAAAACTGTTCAAAAAGAACAGTCTATTTCATATAGTGTAAGTTTTCTAACATCACACCGCATCCATTAGCAACACAATTTAATGCATCATCTGCTACGAATACAGGAACATTTAATTCAGATTCTAATAATCTATCTAAACCAGTTAATAAAGCTCCTCCACCTGTTAAGAAAATACCACGTGATACGATATCAGCAGCTAATTCTGGTGGTGTTTGTTCAAGAACATGTTTAGTTTCTTTAACAATTGTTGCACAAGTTTCTCTAAGTGCTAATTCAGTTTCGTTTGATGTAATAGTAATTGTATGTGGTAATCCAGTTACTAAGTCTCTACCACGTACTTCAAATGTTTTATCAGATGATCCTTTTACAGCAGAACCAATTTCTAATTTAATTTGTTCAGCAGTACGATCTCCAATTAATAATTTATATTTATCTTTAACAAATTTAATAATGTCCGCATCCATGACGTCACCAGCAATTTTTAAAGATGAACTTGTTACAATATCACCTAAAGATAATACTGCAATATCAGTAGTTCCTCCACCGATATCAATAACCATATTACCTGTTGGTTTATTAATTTCAAGACCAGCTCCAATTGCTGCTACTTTTGGTTCTTCTTCGATAAATACCTTTTTAGCTCCACATCTTTCAGCAACATCTCTAATTGCTGATTTTTCAATTGAAGTGATGTTAGATGGACAACAAATCAAGATTGTTGGTCTAGCAAAAATTCCTTTTAAATTTAATTTATTAATAAAATGAGTTAATAAGATTTCAGTAATTCTAAAATCTGCAATAACTCCATCTTTTAATGGTCTAATTGCTTGAACCCTACCAGGAGTTTTACCTAACATATCTTTTGCCTCTTGTCCTACAGCTAATGGCTTTTTAGTTTCTTCATCTATTGACACTACTGAAGGTTCATTGACTACAATACCTTCACCTTTGACATAAATTAATATATTTGCAGTACCTAAATCGATACCAATTTCTTTTGATAATGCCATTATTTCTCCTCCTTGTATGTTTTTTCCTCAATATTGTATCACGATTTTATTGAATTACAAGGCAAAAAAACAAAAGACACTAATTTTTTTATAAATATAAATTTATCATGATGACGTCTTAATTTTTTCAATTTTTTGATTAAAATATTTATCAGGATTTACAGTTTTATCATCAATTGAAACAATAAAATGTAAATGTTTTTTTAATGTTGATTGATAAACATTATTTCCTGCTTTTCCAATAACATCTCCTTGTTTCACTTGATCTCCTTTTTCAACTTTAATATCATCTAAAGATTGATAAATTGTTTGAATACCTTTTTGATGTTCAATCGTAACAATCCACCCTAATAAAGAATCATTTTCTTTTCTAATAACAGTCCCACTTGCACTCGCATAAACATCAAAGCTTTCATTATCCTTTGTATAATCAATCCCATCATTAGGACGATAGACTCCTTCAAAATAAACAAGTGCTTCTTCTAATTTTTTATCATCTAAAGACGTATCATAAAAACCCTTACTTACTTTAACATCATCATTAACTGGTTTTTTTAAGATTTCACTTCCTTGATTTTTATTTTCATCTTTTGTTTCTACCGAAACTACTGGTACATCCTCGAATGGTTTTAAATTCTTAACAATTTCCTGAATAACACCGGCACCTATTAAAAATAATAAAAGTGAAGTCATAAAAATAAATGTTTTTTTATTCCTCTTCAATAATCCTTTCATGCTTTTCACCTCTTAAGAAGTGTAACCATAAAATCATTCTTTATTCTTTGAAATCTCTACTCCTTGATAATAGTGTTTTAAAATAGCTTGATAATTATATCCTTCCTTTGCCATTCCTTGTGCACCATATTGAGACAACCCAACTCCATGTCCACATCCTTTAGTCACAAAAATATAAGAATTTCCTTCTTTAACTATTTCAAAATCACTTGAAGACAATTGTAGTTTTTCTCTTACTTCCCTACCACTATATTGTTTTTGATTAATAAGAATAGATTTAACTCTCCCACTAGGATAGTGTTCTAAAAAACGATATTGAAACGAACCTCCAAAAAGTGAATTAAGCTGTGCTTTAGTATATTTTACTTTTCTTATAAACTGAGGATCATATTCTTGATCCCAATGTGAATCTACAGAAACCAAATACGGTTGACTTGAACCTTTAAAATAGTTTTCTACATTTTCGCTTTTTCCATTACTGCTTGAATAAAAAAGAGCTGAAATACACTTTCCTTGGTAAGTTAAGATTTCCCCCTTAGTTTCTACAATAGCTTTTTGAACTTTCTCTTTATATTCTTCATAATGATCACTCCATGAAACCTTCATCTTTTCATCATCTAGATAAACTTGTGTATTGGTTGTATTATCTACACTTAATAAACGCGAATAAACAAAAGTTCGACTTGCGACAACTTGTGCTTTAATTGCTTCAAGTTCAAAACTTGCCGGCATTTCTCCAGCAACGACCCCTAATAAATAGTCATCTAAAAGAATTTTTTGTGTATTATCTCCAACTTGTACACTTACATAAACATCTTCATTTTCTTTTCCTTTATATAAAGAATCTTTCTCTTTAGTTGGTTGATACAACAAAATAATCGCTAATAAAATAAATAGAATAAGTAATAATTTAAAAAAAATAGTTTTCATATTTTAATATATGAAAACTTAAATTAAAAATGTATTGTTACAAAATCTAAAATAAAAGATGCAAATAAATAACCCAAAGATACAGAAGCAACAAGATATAAACAATAAAATTGTTTTAATTTTCCCTTAAGAATATATTTTTCATAATGAAAACAACTTAACCCATACATTGAAGATAAAATAGAAAACAAATAAACAATTAACTTTAATATCTGATATGACATATATTTCTCCTCATATAACCCATCAATCTGCATATAATAAACAGGGTGATCATTTTGACAAATAAAACTTTACAATATCTTATCTATAATCGACTCTATTCATCAAGTATGTACGAACTTCTTGCAACCCAAGCTCCTACAAATATATTACAAACTCAGATGAAACTTTACCAAGAAGAAACACTTAATAATGTTTCTTATCTTGATCGTTATTATCAAGAATTAAACACATCAAGTTATCATCCAATTGTAAAAGAGCCTGTTAATCAAGGAAGTTTTAAAAAAAATATATATTGGATGTTAGAGTATGAAGGATCAAGCACGAAAATATTTTGCAGTGAAAGTTTTAACGCGAATAACGACGAACAAATAAAAAACCTAACCTCCTATATTTCTTCTATAATTGATCAAAGAAACACAAAACTAACAAATATATATTTGAATATACTTGATGAAGAAATCGCAAATAAATAAAAAACATCACCGAAGTGATGTGATTTACAAATGGTGACTCGTACGGGATTCGAACCCGTGAATGCATGCGTGAAAGGCATGTG
>NZ_JABWDK010000017.1:0-40601 GCF_013361255.1 Faecalibacillus sp. H12
CTGGAATGTAACCAGCTTTTTCAGCTCCCATGTTCCAAACACCGATTTCTTGGGCAATACCAAGAGTGATACCAACTGTGATACAACTGATTGTACAGAAGTTAACAGCTTGGAATGCTGGGTTTAAGAATTCTAAAGCCATAATTGGTTTGAAGAAGATACCTAACCCAGTACTTTCGTTAACCAATACGTTACACCATAAAACCCCAATTGCCCCAGCGATTGTTAAAGGCATGAAGTTTTGGAACGCATTTTTAATTGCAGATAAATATTTGTTTTGACCGCACCATGCACCAGCACGACCTAAGACATCTGCCATTTTGTCCATAATTATTTCCTCCCTTAATTAATTTTGACATGATTATCATAACGTGACATTTTTCTTTGTTAAAGGCTTACATTAGTTTTTGTTTTTTATTTACAACATTCTTTTCAACTTTTTAAAATGATGTAATTTATTTACATGTCTATATATAAAAAATCATTTGCAGCTGCAAATGATTTTCGTGTCATTTCCGCAAGTAGTCAAAAAAATACGGAAGGTATTTAATTTATTAAGTAAATGACAATCTTTATTTTATATATAGGATAAAAATTGTATACCTTTTTAAAATGTTTAGAGAGTTATTTTCATTAATTTCTCCTAATTAAATAAAGAATGTAATTTATTTACAAAAAAGATGACTTACATCACCTTTTTTATCTATATTATTAAAAGATAATATTTCTTATATGATTTAGTCTAAAATTGGGAAGTTACGATTTAATCGTTAAAGGGATATAACAATATTATCTTTTAATAGCAAAATTATTTATCTAATTGATAGAATGAATCAACGCCACCATATAAGCTTTGTTTTCCTAATTCATCTTCAATTCTTAATAATTGATTGTATTTAGCAATACGGTCTGTTCTTGATGCAGAACCAGTTTTAATTTGTCCAGCATTTGTAGCTACAGCAATATCAGCAATTGTTGTATCTTCTGTTTCACCAGATCTATGAGAAACAACAGCAGTATAATTTGCCTTTTGAGCCATTTGAATAGCTTCTAGTGTTTCAGTTAAAGTACCAATTTGGTTAACTTTAATTAAGATAGAGTTTGCAGTTTTCTTAGCAATACCTTCTTGTAAACGTTTTGTATTTGTTACAAAGAAGTCATCCCCTACTAATTGTACTTTTTTACCTAATTTTTCAGTTAAATATTTCCATCCGTCCCAGTCATCTTGATCAAGACCATCTTCGATAGAAATAATTGGATATTTTTCAACAAGTTCACCGTAGAAATCAACTAACTCTTTTGAAGTAAATGTTCTATTTCCTTCACCCGGTAAAACATATTTACCATCTTTATAGAATTCTGAACTAGCAACATCCATTGCAAGTTTAACATCTACACCTGGCTTATAACCTGCTTTTTCAATAGCTTCGATAACTGTTTGAATAGCTTCTTCATTTGATTTTAAGTTAGGAGCAAATCCACCTTCGTCACCTACAGCAGTATTTAATCCTTTATCATGTAATACAGCTTTTAAATTATGGAATACTTCAGCACCCATACGAATCGCTTCTTTGAATGTAGGAGCTGAAACTGGCATAATCATAAATTCTTGGAAATCAATGTTGTTATCAGCATGTGCTCCACCATTGATAATATTCATCATTGGTGTAGGAATAACATGAGCATTTTCTCCACCAATATAACGATATAATGGCATACCTAATGAATCAGCAGCACATTTAGCAACGGCAAGAGAAACACCTAAGATAGCATTTGCTCCAAGTTTTCCTTTATTATCTGTACCATCTAAATCAATCATTGCCTGATCGATTTCTCTTTGAGCAAAAACATCATATCCTAATAATTCAGGAGCAATCACTTCGTTTACATTTTTAACAGCTTGTAAAACACCTTTACCTAAATAACGTGATTTGTCTCCATCTCTTAATTCCACTGCTTCATAAATTCCTGTAGAAGCTCCACTTGGTACGATTGCTCTACCAAAAGCTCCACATTCACTTCTAACTTCAACTTCAACAGTTGGATTTCCACGAGAGTCTAATACTTCGCGTGCTTTAATACTTTGAATTAAATCCATTTTAATACTTCCTTCTTTCATTTTTGTTTTGTTTGTGTTTGTGATTTTTGTTTGTGATCTGGTATCAATAAAAAATGATTTATTAACACGAAGTTAGCCGTAACTAACTGTCTATAAGTTAGCATATACTAACCTTGTGTGTCAACCCTTTTTGACTACTTTTTTTCAACTTCAAATACTATTTTGTCCCTTTTTTTATAAAATATTCTTTGATAGATACAAAAAAATTTCTTTTTTCATTTATTTATCTTTCTTGTTTCATTGACTTTCTTTAATCGACACTTTATAATTTGTTCAGGTGAATTCCTTCACCTGAAGGAAGAAATTTATGTAGTTTTACGTTATTTCTTTTTTAATGTTTGTGATCATTAATGTGATGAAAGGAGAAAATAAAAAATGATTTATTCACATGAAGTTGAAGAAATGTGCACTGTAAATCGTGGTGCATCACACGGATGTGCTCCTATTCCTGAAGAAGGAAAATGGGTATATTCAAGAGAAATCAAAGATATTTCTGGTTTAACACATGGTATTGGTTGGTGTGCTCCACAACAAGGTGCATGTAAACTTACTTTAAATGTTAAAGAAGGTATCATTGAAGAAGCATTAATCGAAACTGTTGGATGCTCAGGTATGACTCACTCTGCTGCTATGGCTAGTGAAGCATTAGTTGGTAAAACTTTATTAGAAGGTTTAAATACTGACTTAGTTTGTGACGCTATTAACACAGCTATGAGAGAATTATTCTTACAAATCGTTTATGGACGTACTCAATCAGCATTCTCTGAAGGTGGATTGCCTGTAGGTGCTGGTCTTGAAGACTTAGGTAAAGGTTTAAGATCAATGGTAGGTACATCATACTCTACTAAATTAAAAGGACCTCGTTACTTAGAATTAACTGAAGGTTACATTACTCGTATCGCTTTAGATACAAATGATGAAATTATCGGTTACGAATTCGTTAACTTAGGTAGAATGATGGAAATGATTAAAGATGGAAAAGATGCTAATGAAGCTTTAGAAGCTGCTAAAGGTAACTACGGTAGATTCAACGATGCTGCTAAATACATCGATCCAAGAAAAGAATAATAGGAGGATACGAAAAAATGGCATTATTTGAAAGTTATGAAAGAAGAATTGATCAAATTAACGCTGCATTAGCTAAATATGATATCAAATCAATCGAAGAAGCAAAAGCTATTTGTGATGAAAAAGGTATCAACGTTTATGATATCGTAAAATCTACACAACCAATTTGTTTCGAAAACGCTTGTTGGGCATATACAGTTGGTGCTGCTATGGCAATTAAAAATGGTGATACTAAAGCAGAAGATGCTGCTAAAACAATCGGTGTTGGATTACAATCATTCTGTATTCCAGGATCTGTTGCTGATGATCGTAAAGTAGGTTTAGGTCATGGTAACTTAGGAGCAATGTTATTAAACGAAAATACTCAATGTTTCGCTTTCTTAGCTGGACATGAATCTTTCGCTGCTGCTGAAGGTGCAATCAAAATTGCTGAAAAAGCTAACAAAGTAAGAAAAAATCCATTAAGAGTTATCTTAAATGGTTTAGGAAAAGATGCTGCTAAAATCATCTCAAGAATCAATGGTTTCACTTATGTAGAAACTCAATTCGATTATTTTACTGGAGAAGTTAAAGAAGTATCTAGAACTGCTTATAGTGATGGTCCACGTGCTAAAGTTAACTGCTATGGTGCAGATGACGTACGTGAAGGTGTTGCTATCATGCATAAAGAAGGTGTAGATGTATCAATCACTGGTAACTCTACTAACCCTACTCGTTTCCAACATCCTGTTGCTGGAACATACAAAAAAGAATGTATTGAACAAGGTAAAAAATACTTCTCAGTTGCATCTGGTGGTGGAACTGGACGTACTTTACATCCTGATAACATGGCTGCTGGTCCTGCTTCTTATGGTATGACTGATACTATGGGACGTATGCACAGTGATGCTCAATTTGCTGGTTCTTCATCAGTTCCTGCTCACGTAGAAATGATGGGATTAATCGGTATGGGTAACAACCCAATGGTTGGAGCTACTGTAGCTGTTGCTGTTGCAATTGAAGAAGCTTGTAAATAATTAGGGTTTTCCTAAAAAAAGCTAAAAAGTCTTGATTTTATCAAGACTTTTTTTGTTATATTAATTCTTTATCATATCAAAATATTTGTTTTTTAGTTATAATATAGTTAGGTGATAAATATGTACAAAAGTTTTCAAATAAAATCAAATTATGATCAACTAAAATTAGATGGCATTATTATTTCTTGTGAAAGCCCAAAAGGAATTGTACAAATTTCTCATGGTATGTGTGAGCATAAAGAGAGATACATCGACTTTATGAATTTCTTATCAAATCAAGGTTATTTATGTATTATTCATGACCATCGTGGACATGGAAAAAGTATAAAAGACAAAAATGATTTGGGGTATTTTTATGATAATGGTCATCTAGCAATTGTTGAAGATCTCCATCAAATTACTTTGATGATTAAACAACAATATCCTTATCTCCCACTCTATCTTTTAGGACATAGTATGGGGTCTTTAGTCGTGCGCTGTTTTTGCCAAAAGTATGATCAAGATATTGATGGTTTAATTGTTTGTGGAAGTCCTAGTGATAATCTTCTTGCTCCTATAGGAATAAAAATAGCTCGTATCTATTCAAAAGTCAAAGATGATCATTATCGTCCTCAATTAATTCAAAATTTAAGTTTTCAAGCTTTTAATAAAAGGTTTCATACAGATATTCCTAACAGTTGGATTTGTAGTGATGAAAATATTGTAGATTCTTATAACAAAAATCCTTTATGTTATTTTACTTTTACCGCAAATGGCTTTGAATCTCTCTTTAATCTTGTAATAAATACATATCATAATGAAAACTGGACAATGTCTAATCCCTCTTTACCTATTTTATTTATTGCTGGTAAAGATGATCCTTGCATTACAAATGAAGTAAAATTCAACAAAGCTGTTTCCAACATAAAATCTAAAGGTTATATGTGTGTAGATTCCTATCTTTTTGAAAATATGCGTCATGAAATTTTAAACGAAAAGCAAAATCAGCTTGTATATCAATATATATTAGATAATTTAAACGCATGGCAAACAAATATATAAAAATTGTAATTTGAAATACTTATTAATCATTTAGATTATTTTTCAAATCATACCGTGATATAATAAATTAAATAAAAATGACTTGAAAGTGGCGATTAAGATGAACAAAGAAATAAATAATAATCTTCCTCTTAATATAATTGATATTTTTAACGCTTTGGAAAATAACTTCAGCAAAATTTATACAGTTGATTGACAAACAAAAAGTATTACCATTTATCGTTATAAAAATTCAAACATGAACGATGAAGAATTTCCTAAAGATGTTCTTCCTTTTGAAGAAGAAATAAAAAAATATATTGATAAATATGTTTTAGGAGAAGATAAAGAAGCTCATGTTTCAACATCCTCTTTTTATCGTCACTATAAAGATAAATATGACGTGATGAATGATAATTATAAAAGGATCTTAGATCAATATATGCATAGTAGTCAAAATCACAATTATGAAGATGTCTTCATTAATTTATTTAATATGAGTAAAGAGCTTCATTATTTAAAAAATGCTTTTGATTATACCGGTATCAATTCTTTAGGAGATTTTATCTACCAATATTCCTATAATACTGTTATTTGGATGTGTAAAAGAAAAAACATCCAATTTGAAGATAAAGATCTTCTTTTATTAGATGTTTTTTGTGGTGGCGCTTCTATCATGTACCAACATTATATTCTTGGTAAGTTTGATTTGTCTCCTCAACAAGCTGGTAAAACACTTTATCAAATGTTTCCTGACGTTTTTAAAATTTCATGGTAAAAAATCAATTACTTTTCATTTTCTTTTAAAATTTGATGCTCTTTTAATAATTTTTCAATAACCGTTCCTTTAATACTTCTTATTAAAGGCTTTTTGATTATATTTAAAGGACCTAAATTCATCTCTAAGGGTGATTTCCCATCCATTAATTTTACAGAACTATCTAAAAGTTCTCGAATATCGTAAACACTGCCCCATACTTCTGGAACACCTCGATCAACACCTAATAAACCATAAACAGCTTCCATCGCTGTTCTTACCGAATATTCTGTAGTAAATACAGTATCTCTTGGTGTATGTGCAAATTGTCCTAAAAAGGCAAAATTAGTTGCATCTTTAACAATAACATCCGGACGATCTTCTTTTCTTCTTGGCATAAAGAAAGCTGTAATATAAGGCATCATAGTTGGTATACAGATAGCACTGTTGGTTGCATAGTCTTCTATTAATTCTTCTGGAACACCAAGGTGATACAACCATTCCATGGTAATTTCTTTTCCTGTACAATCTTTCATTGGCTTTTTAACATAATCTCCTATTGTATCAGTAAACAATCCATAAACCCACACACAGACTTTATCTTTATCTTGTTGTTTAAATTGACCTTGACGATTAATGGTCCAACTTAAAAGCCATGATGAATCTTGACAACTGACAATACCTCCTGTAACAACATGTCCTGTTTTAGGATCTCTTTTACAAATATTCGTAATATAGGGAATAATCTTATCATCTAATGTTGTAACTGTTGCCGATTCCCAATTTGTTTTTTGAATATCACTACAGAATTTTTCAGGATGGCCAAAAGATTTATCTTGTTTAGCAATATTTTTCCATAAATTCCAACATCCACTTGTTCGCATTTCTGCATTTCCATTAGGAGCATGATTTTGATCTCCATAAATTGTACCCTCTGTACAGCTTCCATTGGTAATTAAAACCAAATCATTTTCGCTAAGGGAAATTCTTTTTTCTTTTCCTTTTACGTTACATTCAATCGTTTTAGCAACTTTTTTATCAGGTTTAATATCAAATAAAACATTCGTTACCTCTGTGTTAAATTGAAAATCAACCCCATGTTTTTCAAGATACTTTTGCATTGGTAAAATAAGTGATTCATATTGATTATAACGCGTAAATTTTAAAGCGCTAAAATCAGGTAAGCCCGAAATATGGTGAATAAAACGTTGAAAATAAAGTTTCATTTCTAAAGCACTATGCCAGTTTTCAAAGGCAAACATGGTACGCCAATACATCCAAAATGTTGAATCAAAGACTTCTTCATCAAAAACATCTTCAATCGTTTTATCATAAAGATCTTCATCTTTTGTCATAAACAGTTTCATGATTTCCATGCAACCTTTTTGACTTAAATTAAATTGTCCATTGGTTTTAGCGTCTTGTCCTCTGTTAATAGTTGCACGACATAAAGAATAATTTGGATCCTCTTTATTAAGCCAATAAAATTCATCTAATACACTGGCATCTTTGATTTCTAGTGAAGGAATACTTCTAAATAGATCCCATAAACATTCAAAATGATTTTCCATTTCACGACCACCACGCATGATATAACCTCTAGAAGGATCAAAAATACCATCACAGGCACCACCAGCAATATCCATTGCTTCTAAAATATGAATATTTTTTCCAGGCATTTGTCCATCTCTTACCAAGAAACAAGCTGCCGCTAAACTTGCTAGACCACTTCCTATTAAATATGCATTTTTATTTTCAACATTTTCTGGTTTTTTAGGTCTGGCAAAAGCTTCATAATTTCCATTTGTATAATAAATTCCTTTATCATTTTTATCATACTTTCCTAATTCTGTATTTCGATACGTATTTACCTTTTCATCCTTTTTATTATTCTTTACTTTTTTAGCAACAAGGACTGCTGATGAAACGGCCGTCACTGTTGTTGCAGCAATCGTTAAACTTTTACGATTCATAAACAACTCCACCTTTCTTTTTACACTTCAATCATAGCATTCCCTTATTTTAGATAAAATTTACAATAAAAAAGAAATGATAAATTTTTTATCATTTCTCCCTATTTGTAAAGTTTTGTATCGATAAATCGATTGTTCCTAATACCGTCATTTCTAAATCATCTAGAATCATTTGATAATCTTCATCCATTCCCGAATCAATCCAATCCAACATTACACCAACAAACCCATATTTATAAAAATGAGCAATAAAATCCTTTTGTTGATTTAAAATAAAAATATCTTTACTTCTTTCTTCAACAACAGATTCTATCAATTCATGAACAAGTTTGAATAATATCTTTTCAATTTTATCTCGAGAAATATCATGATAGACATTTAGAATAAATGGTTTATTAATATAAACCGCTTCAAAAATATTAGAAAGTCCTTCTTTCCAATGTGCATAATCTTTCTTTTCATTCAAAGCTTTTCGAGCATCTTCTATTAAAATCCATTCTGTTAAATCATACAAATCTTGAAAATGATAGTAAAAAGCCATGCGACTTATATGGCATTTATCCGTAAGATCTTTAATCGTTATTTTATGAAATGTTTTCTCTAATAAAAGTTCTTTAAATGCATCTTCTAATTGTAATTTTGTTCTATTTGACATATTTATCAATTCCTTTAAACAATCTTTTACTTGTTTTGATGGATTCTTCTTATAAAGCAAACCATAAGGCATCTGATAGTCCCATTCAACCGGTAAAGTAATTAAAGAAGGATGGATATTATCCCAAGCATCCAATGTTAATAAAAGACAACCTTCTTCTTCACAACGATTGAATGTATCTAAATCATAAAAGTAACCGACATCCTCTAAAATAATTTGAGGATAAAACATTTGCATATTCTTTCTAAAATCATCAATATTTAAACAATCCCCACTACTGACACATAAAAGTTTTTCATTATATAAATCCGTAATTGAAAGTTTTTTCTTTTTTGCTAGTGGATGACTTCTAGGCAGAGCTACACAAACGTTATAAGTTCCTAACTGTTTGCAAGAAGCAAAAATAGAATTTGACTTGAGTTAAAGGCACCAATTAAAAAATCAAATTTTATTCCTAACGATTGATAAACTTCCATGATTTTATCATGATCATCTTCATAAGGAACAACACGTAATTTATAACGTTGTATTAAGGTTTGTATACTATGCCATAAATCAATAAATTCTTTTGCCGAATTTAAAAATGAAGAACCAATATGAATCATAGAAGATGTTTTCTCTTGGATTTTATTCAAATAATTATCTGAATTTTCGATAGGTATTTTAGCTTCATCATAAATTTTTTTGTCCCTGTACTGTCAGTTTAATGCCACGATGGGTACGATTGACTAATTTTATGTAGAGATATTCTTCTAAAGCATTTATTTGTTTCATCACACTGATTAGTGTAATATACATTTTTTGTGTCTTAGTACTTTTCATAATAATTCTCCTCAGTTTTTACTTTTAGTAAATAAATTGTATCTTATACGGTTATTCCAATCAATAGAGAATAATTTATTTTAAAAGTCATAGAAAACAATGAAAAAGAATTTAGATTTGGCTGGATAAGATTATCTCAACTCTCTGAAGATCCAACAAATATTGATTTTGATCAATATAAAGATATTAAACCTCATGGTATTTCTTTAGCTTCTCTTTTAGAAACTTATAATAGTTGTATGGTTCAAGCTTAGAAGTAGAAGATGAAAAATTAAATCAACTTATAAAAGAAGCTGATGAATTTTTAGCAAATCATTCATTTGTAAATTACGATAGTAAATAGTAAATTAAAATAGAGTCCATTTTGAACTCTATTTTAATTTATTGCCTCTTTCCCTGTATTCCCTGTATCAATCATGTCAATTCCCCCTATTTCATGAATTTGTTATACAGTATAAATGATTATTTATTATCATGCAAGTATTTTATTACTGAAATATATTCTTATAAAGAAAAAACTTGAGCAAAAATAATCAAGTTTTCCTTTTAAATTTATTGATATTTCCATGCATTTGATTGCATTTGCATATCAACCATATGTTTATAAATCCCCTTTTGTTGTTTTAATTCTTGTGGCTTCCCTTGTTCAGCAACAACACCCTCTTTTAAAACAACAATTTTATCAACACCATCTACTGTTCTCATTCGATGCGCAATAACTAAAACTGTTTTATTTTCAATTAATTTAGAAATAGATTCTTGAATCAATGATTCATTATCTACATCTAATGAAGCTGTTGCTTCATCCATTAAGATAATTGGAGCATCTTTTAAGAAGGCTCTAGCAATAGAAATTCTTTGTCGTTGTCCTCCTGATAATTCAGAACCATTTTCACCAATCATTGTATTCCATTGATCAGGCATTTTTTCAACAAATTCATCACAATGCGCTAATTTTGCTGCAGCAATCACTTCTTCATCGGTTGCATCCTTTTTACCAATACGAATATTTTCCATAACTGTGTTATTAAATAATGTGACATCTTGAAAAACAATTGAATAAAGTTCTAATAATTTTTCAGGTTCAACCTTTGAAACATCCATTCCCCCAACGGTAATCTTTCCTTGATTAATATCATAAAAACGTGCAGCAAGTCGTGAAATGGTTGTTTTACCACCACCACTTGGCCCAATTAATGCTGTGACTTCTCCTTGTTTTGCGACAAATGATACATCTGATAATACTTTTTCTTTTTGATTATAAGAGAAAGCCACATGATCAAATACAATATCATAGCCTTCATTTGTAAGTGTATCAACTCCTGTTTGTTCTTCATGGGATAAAATCTTATCCATACGTTTACAATTCGTATCAAGACTAATCATAGCAGATAAATTTTGTAAAGAAATTTGTAAAGGTTCGTACATACGTGTCACAACAAGTAAAAACATAAAGAATGTAAGAATTGTAATTTCATCTTTTACTAATAAGTAACTTCCTACAAGGGTAACTGTTCCCATCCCAAGTTTTAAAACCATTTGAGCACTACAAACAAAAGCAGCATTCGTAAATTCTGCAAAGATAGCATGATTTTCAACAGCTTTGATTTTTTTATTAAGAGATTTCATATACGTATCACACATATTATTCGATCTTAAATCTCTTAATGTTTCTAATCCTTCTTGAATACCATCCAAACAATTGATACGATATTCATTTGTTTTTTCATGTGTTTTTCGCATTGCTTTTCTTGAATAAAGGACAATTGCAAATGCAATTGGCATCACCCAAATAGCAGCAAGAGCCATACGAAAATCAAAGAAGAATAAACTGATGACAATAATTGTTGTTGAAATCATGGCTCCTATTAATTCAGGAATCCAGTGAGAACTTGCTGTTTCTAAAAGAGCACAGTCAGACATGATCGTATTTGTAAGATCCGCTAAATCCTTTTTTCCAAAATAAGCTAAAGGAAGTTTTCTTAACTTTTCTGCAAGTGTACGACGTCTAACACCACTTTCAACATATGTTGATAAAAAAGTAGCACGATATTGAAATGTTGTCGTTAAAGCAATACAAATCAAGATTACAACACTCTCAACACTAAAGAAAGTAAGTTTTTCTTTAGGTAATTGTTGATCTAATAAATAAGATGATAATACATAAAGTAGTCCCACAGGGAGCATTAAAACAAGATTAGAAAGTGTCACTGCCACAAAGGCTCTTATCATGTCTTTTGCTCCTTTAGAAGATAAAGCATATTTATGTTTTAATTTTTCAATCATTATTCTTCGTCCCCTTTTTGTACTTTCCATTTTACAGATTGATTATATTGATGCCACATATGTGCATAAACACCTTTTGTCTCTAACAGTTCTTCATGTTTACCACTTTCAACAATATGTCCATTTTCTAATACATAAATACAATCTGCATTTGTAATCGTTGATAAACGATGAGCAATCATGACAACCGTTTTATTTTTTGAAAGTTTTTCAAAAGCTTTTTGAACAAGTACTTCATTATCAGGATCAGCAAAAGCCGTTGCTTCATCTAAAATAAGAATTGGAGCGTTCTTTAAAAAGGCTCTAGCAATCGATAATCTTTGACTTTCCCCACCGGAAACATAAACTCCTTTTGAACCTATAACGGTATGAACTCCATCAGGGAATTTATCAATAATATCTTGACATTGGGCATCTTTTAAAGCTTGGATAACTTCTTCATCACTTGCCTCTGGTCTTGACATACGAATATTTTCTAAAATACTCATTTTAAGTAAACGACTATCTTGGAAAACATAAGATACTTGATTCATTAATTCTTTTTGTTCAATATCTTTAACATCAACATGTCCTATTTTAATACTTCCTTCATTTACATCCCAAAAACGAGAAATAAGAGAAGCTACAGTTGTTTTACCACCACCACTTGGTCCAACTAAAGCAATATGTTCTCCTGCTTTAATATGCATACTTAAGTTGTCAATGGCTTTAGTAGAAGCATCTTGATACGTAAAGCTGACATTTTCTAAATCAATAGAAGCATCACTTGGTACTTGTATTTGTTTACTTTCAGGTAAAGGTTGTACATTCATAATTGAATTCATACGATTTAAAGCATCTTCTACAAGCATTTGCGATTCACCGGCATAAGCTACTTTCATTAAAGTCGTTGTTAAAATAGATGTAATTAAAATATAGAAAAAGAGATTCAAAATAAATTGATCTGTAATAGTATTTCCTGCAAATAAATAAGCAGCAATAATTAATGCCGCAAAGATTCCATTAGCAAAAGTTGTAAAACATACCATTGGTTTCATCATACTCTTTGTATAATCTAACGTCCATTTTTCATATTCATCAATTGCTTCTTTAAATCTTTTAAAAGAGAAAATTGTTTGTTCAAATGTTTTAACAACAGGTACCCCTCTTACATATTCAACAGCTTCTGATGACATCGTTTCCAAAGCATTTTGATATTGTTTCATATCTTCTGCCATCTTTGGTCCCATCATCGCTGTAAACATTAAGACAAAAGCAATAATTGCTGGAATAAGACTCATTAAACCTAGTCGCCAATCAAAGATTGCCATCATAATAAGTAAACCAATTGGTGTTGCTTTAGAAACAACTTTATCTGGCACATTATGTGCTAAAAAGGTTTCTGTTGTGGCACTTGATTCCATTACGATTTTTCTAATTTTTCCACTTCCTTGACTTTCAACATAGCCAAGAGGAAGTTTCATAATGTGTTCCATCATTTTCGTTCTCATTGTCGCTTGTACTCTAAAGGCTGCTTTATGCGAACACATTAAGGCTGCGATATAAAAAACCATAGCTAATAACGCAAATAAAACTGCATGCCATCCATAACTTTTGATATGGATTGCTTCATTAAAGTTTGGTCTTACTTCTAATACCTCTTTGATGATACGCCACATATCATAAAAAGGAACCAAAGCAATAAAGGCACTGATTGCAGCTAAAATACATGAAGCATAAACATAATACTTATGATTTCCTGCAAAGTGCATTAACTTCGATAATGTACTCTCTTTCTTTTCTTTCATAAAATCCCTCCTATTGGTTAGTTTTTGCTAACTATCGATGTTAACTTTAGACAGGTTTCCCTGTCTATTTACTCATCAATTCCCATAACTGCTTTCCAGCCAGCAACATTAAATAACTTTGTGCTATTCATAAATGATTGAGCTTCTTTATAGGAACAATCATGTGCAACAAGTTCATACATCGTTTGCCATCCTGCCCGGCAAAATACATGAATAAAGAATGGATCTACTGTAAAACCTTCTTTACCATATTTATCAACAAGCTCTTGGTAATAAGATTCTTCGATTTTTCCAAGTTCATCTAAAAAATGTTCATATTGAAAACCGGTAGAACAACAAAAAATCAATTTAAACTCTATAAAATGTTGATAAATATAATCTAAAACAAAATCTGTGCCTTCCTCTCCTTCAGAATTAGCTTGATTAAGATCAGGACTATAGGTTGCTTTTTGAATACTCTCGAGATAAATATCCATCAACCCATCCGCTGTTTCTTTGACGATTGCTGAAAACAAACCTTCTTTATCTTTAAAACGAGTATAAATAGAATTTGTACTAACTCCGCTTTTGGCAGATATATTTCTTAGACTTGCTTTCATAAATCCTTTTTCTAAAAATTCTTCTGTTGCACTTTTTAATAGGTTTTCTGTAACACCTACGGTTTCTTGCCTCATAGATTGCCCCCATCATTAAATAACACTGTTATTATAACACTGTTATTTTAAAACCGTCAATATTCTTTCGCTACCAAAAAGATGATATAATTATAGATAAGGAGGCATTTCTATGACTTATAAAATTGCTTTTTTTTCATCTGATTGGCTTTTTGAAATTGCCCAAGAAAAACAAAATGCGATCAATCAATTTTTAAATGATTATCAAGATATATCCATTGATATGTTTGAAATCTTTGGAAATTACGGTCTTGTTCACCCTATGGATAGCTTATTAGAACTCTATAAGCTTCCCGATATTAAAGATTATGACGTTTTGATTTTTCAAACAAACTCCAATTTTTATAAAGATTATCGCCAACAAATGATTGATGAAGCTCATAAATATCATATTCCTGTTGTTTCTATTAACGATCCTATTAAAGATTGCGTTTATGTAGGAACAGACAATCAACAAGCCATTTATAAACTTACTCAAACAATTTCAGCTGAAAGAAATTGTCAAAAAGTAGCTTATGTTTCTGGACCTATGTCTTCAAGAGAAGCACGACTTAGAAAAGCAGACTTTTTACAAGCAACTAAAGATTTAGAAGATATTCAAATCATTGAAGGTGCGAGTTGTGGTTATCCAACAAATGAAAAAGATGATTCTGAATTAAAAAAAGAATATTTATCTTATACTTATCATAGTAATTGTTTTTTTGAATCAACAGAACGTTTAGAAACACTCTTATCTCAGACATCTCATTTTTATGATTTATTTGATGTTTTTGAAAAAGAATCACAAAATTTTGGATATAAACAAATTTATCTGGTTATGAATTCAAAATATATTGATGAAATGTCTGAAAATATTATTCATTTTTCTGATAAAATGTATTTAATGGGTATGACTTATCACAAAAATTCACCTGATGAAAAACATATCTATCAAGAATTTTCTAAAAAAGAAGTTCTTCCTCAAGAATATAAATCACGTTATATGATTTATACTTCTTTAAGTAATAATGGTGTCGCTATTGGTTATTTAGCTTTTGATAATTACTCAAAAAATATTTCTATTAATTATATGACAATTATCTTAAAGCTATTAGGTCTTACTATTAAAAGTATACGAAAAAAACATGTTTTAAGTTTATTAAACAAGGAATTAGAAAATCTTTATGTTAAAGATTCATTAACCCATCTGAAGGTAGTGGGTTTCCGCCTATGGCAAACGAAAGGATTTAATTTATGAATCAACTAGAAAAAAACTTTATTATCAACTCATTGAAAAAGATCAACAAGCATTGATTTATTTTATTGATATGGATTTTATGAAAAAAACAAACGATCTTTATGGACATGATATGGGTGATAGTGCTATTAAAGAAATTGCTTCTATTATTTTAAAAGTCATTTCTAAAGAAGATATTGCGATTCGTTATGGTGGTGATGAATTTGTTATCATTACCAATTATTCATCGAAAGATCTTTCTACAAAAATAACTGATGAAGTGTTTTCTTTTTTGAATACCCACATTCCACAGGTGATTATCAAAATAAGAAATGATAGTTTAAATTTTTTTGGCTTTTATGTGTAAAAATGGTTTCAATAATTGGATTGACCTGTTGATTATGGGTAATTTAATCAAAATTAATTATATTAATTACGTTTTTCTTAAAAAGATCTAATTTTGAATATGATATATATGGAGAAAATTTTTGATGAAAGTTTTTAAAGAAATAATTGCTTATTTTAGTCATATGAATAATAAAAGAAGAACTTTAGTGTGGTATATTATATCATTGAGTATTGTTTTGATAGAATATCTTATTAACTCTAGACTAGACAAATTTGTCTACTTTCATCCGTTCATTAGTATAGTAATAAATATAGTTCTCTTAATAGATTTATTTTTTATACCTATTACTTTTATAGCAATTGATATATTAAAAGCACAAAAAAATTCTATTATAAAATTTTTTCAAATTATTTTATCAGGAATTGGTATAGGACTGTTATCTTTTACGGTTATTTTTGTTTACTCTTTCTTTAATAAATCATCATTTAACATTGATAGTGTAAGTATAGATTTTAGAAGTGATAAAATATATGTTGAAAATGTAGTTTGGTTAGAGGATAGTCACCATGTAGATGTGTATCAAATCGAAAACGCATTTTTTGTAAGGCGGATTGACAGTTATAAATTATAAAATGATAATGTTTTTTGAATCCCCATAATCAACAGGTGACGATTTAAGAGAAATGTGGAGCAGAAATATTCAGGATATATACTATCTGTCTATGACTGATAGGAAATGATTTCTGTAGGTATTTCTTGATTTTATCCATAACAGTCTTTCGCATATTTCTGTGGTTAAATCTATACTCCTGTTCATTCAGGAATAAAGGCATCTCTCTTTTAGTTATTCCATGATATATACCAGTAATATTATTTTTAATATTACCGATTATTATATTTAACCAGAGTAGTCTATGATTCTTTTCTTCGTAGCTGATCTTCTCGTTCTTTACCTGAATCTCTTCATTTAATGTATTAAAGCCTTTCTCGCCATCTGTATTAAGCAATGCAGCATGTGTTAATATACAACATTGTTCTATATTTTTCTTAAGTGACAGACCAGTATAATCATTGATGCGTCTTAACTTAATAAATCGGGGATAGTTATTCCCTTTATCTGTAGATAGAATACCAAGAATAGGCTGTTGCTCACTTGCACGACCCGCATTATTCTTGGATTTTGCACCAATATTAAAGACATCCGCCTCATAGAAAAGGCTGTTGAGCAGCTTCTCTGAATTGCTTAGTGACATAAGATTCTACACTCGTTCTCTAGAAGAAGTGCAGTCTTGTGGTTAACATCTAGTATTGAACATAAATTTATTGCACTGATTCCTTTATTTTCATTAAGGAAAAGGAAAACACCTAACAGAAGTTTGTATAGATCAAGTTTGCAGCTCTGAAAAATAGTGCCTGAAAGCAGAGAATGTTGCTTATGGCATGAGCTACATTCAAGAACATATGAAGTCTTGGTCTTTCCTACACGCTTGACTAGGTAATACTTATGACATCCGCAACGGTCACATGAAAATCCCCCAGGCCATTTCATGGATTTGAAGAATTCAATACAGTTACCAATATTGTTTGAATAATTTTGAGTGAACTGATAAAGAGAAGCTTTCTTTGGCTTTAATACTTTATTTGACATGTGGTTATACCTCCATCTGATTTCTAATCTAATTATAGAACGGATGGAAAATCCATGTATTCAATTCAGCTTCATGAACGCCGTCCAATCGGTGCTTATAGAATTTAATTTTCACTAACCTGTAGGTATTCAAATTTTCTTTTAATAAAACAAAAAAATATCCTTTTTCACTTTCAACAAGTATTGGATATTATTTAGCACATCAAAATGATGATTTTGAAACAGCTATTAATCAAGCGGATGCTTTAATGTATCAGATAAAGAAAGACAAAAAAGCTCAAAGAAATTAATCTTGAGCTTTTTTTACATCTGATAAAAGTTTTTTAATTCTAACAAATGCTTCTTCAATATTTTCTTTAGATGAAGCAAAAGAAATTCTAACAAAATCAATAAAGTCCTTACCAAAACCACTTGCTGGTACAACAGCTACGCCATAATCAAGTAACTTATCCGCAAATTCTTGCCCATTAAGCCCCGTTTTAGAAACATCAACCATAATATAGAAAGCCCCATGAGGTTTAATGTATGAAAGACTTTCACATTGATCTAATTGTTCCATAATAAATGTTCTTCTTTCATGGAAAGTATCTACCATATGTTGAACTTCTTCTTTTACATCTTCTTGATCAATTGCTTTTGCCATTCCTATTTGCGCAAATGTCATTTGTGATGTTGTTGTATATTGATGTACTTTTAAAATAGGCTCTATATTTTCTTGACTAGAAGCAATATATCCCATTCGCCACCCTGTCATAGCATACGCTTTAGAAAAACCATTAACAATAATTGTATAATCTTTCATGTTTTCAAATGAGGCAATAGAAACATATTGCTTTTCATAATCGAGTTGATTATAAATTTCATCAGCTAATATTAAAATATTGTTTTCTCGAGCTAGTTGGCATACCTTTTCTAATGTTTCCTTTTGATAAACAGCTCCTGTTGGATTACTAGGGTTATTGATAATCATCATTTTTGTTTTATTTGTAATTTTTGATTTCAATTCTTCAATATCAATTTGAAATTCATTACTTGCTTTTAATGGAATTTCTACAGGAATTCCCTCACATAATAAAACTATATTTTGATAAGAAACGAAGGCTGGTGTAAATATAATAACTTCATCTCCTGGTTCAATAAAAGCAAGACATGCATTATTGATTGCTTCACTACAACCACAAGTCATAATGATTTCTTGATCACTATCATAATCAACTGTTGTTTGTTCCTTTAATAATTGAGCTACTTTTTGTCTTAAACCTAAATATCCTCTATTAGAACTATAATGCGTTTGATTATTATTTAAAGCTTCTATTGTAGCTTTCTTAATTCCCTCTGGTGTATTAAAATCAGGTTCTCCTGCACATAAAGATACAACACTTTTCCCTTGACTTTTTAATTTTTCAACCTTTTCCATAACAACACGAATAGATGACATTTGTACTTGATCTATTCTTTTAGCGTATATATTTTCTTTTTCCATTTTGACACTTCCTTTTTGATAACTATTATATACTAATTATAGTCAAATACACAACAAAACATCTTAAATAAAAATACCTAATTTCTATAAAATATATCTATAAATTTTCTTCTTAATATCTATTAGATTTATCTATTTTTTGTTTTTATAATAAAGATAAGGAGGATTATATTTATGAATAAAGAATTTGAAGGAAAATATGCTGTTGTAACAGGTGGTGCGGGAGGAATCAGTTACGAAGCTGCAAAAACACTTGCAAAAAAAGGATTATCTGGTGTTGTTTTAGCTGATTTAAATATTGAGCAAGCAACAGAAAGTGCTAAAAAACTAGAAGAAGAAACAGGATGTCACTGTTATCCATGCAAAGTAGATGTTTCTAATCCTGAAGATATTGAACATCTATTTGAATTTGCATTAGAAAAAATGCCCGCTGTTCATATTTTGATTAATGGAGCTGGTGTTTGTCCAACAACCCCTATTGAAGATTTGGATGCTGATAAATGGGATTGGTGCATGAATATTAATTTAAGAGGTGCTCATTTATGTGTAAGAGAAGCCATCAAAACTATGAAAAAACAAAAATATGGAAAAATCGTAAACATTTCTTCTGTGGCTGCACGAATTGGAGGTATCGCTTCTTCTGTAAGTTATGCTGCAAGTAAAGGTGGTCTTTTATCTGCTACAAAAAGTTATGCAAAAGTTTTAGGAACTTATAATATTAATGTTAACGCTGTTTGTCCTAGTGTCATCAACACAAATATGACAGCTAATACAAATTACAGTGCTGCTGGTATCCCACTTGGACGTTTAGGCGAAACAGAGGATGTTGCAGAAGTTATTGCCTTTCTAGCAAGTGATGCCTCTAAATATATTACTGGTCAAGGTATAGATATAAATGGTGGTTCTTATATGAACTAAAACACAAAAAAAGCTTCATCATGAAGCTTTTTTATTATCTTTATTTTTCTTTAACAAGTTTACTTCCTGAGTTGAAACCAATCATTAATCCTAATGCAACAAGTAAGATTGCGACTACTAGTTGTAAACCATCAACCATTAAAACAAATCCACCTGTTACAAATAATTTCATAACGATTCCATAAATAGCTTGTACTAATGCTGTCATTGTAACGATAAACATTAATACCATTGGGATATATAACATAAATCCTTTTCTTCCAGTAACTTTTAAGAAAACAGCTAATGAAATTAAAACCATTGCAGCTAATAATTGGTTAGCTGATCCGAATAATGGCCAAATATTAACATATCCACCTAAACTTAATAAATATCCACAAACTAAAGAAATAATTGTTGAAACGTATTTATTAGTTAAAACTTTAACTAAACCACTTGGTTCTTGTCCTTCTTCTACTTCAAAGAATTCTTGGAAAGACATTCTTGAAATTCTTGCAACAGCATCTAATGAAGTTAAAGCAAGAGCTGAAACAAACATTGTCATAATGCATAATCCCCATGATTGAGGTAAACCAAGTTGAGCAACTAAACCAGTAACACCAGCTGAGAATTTAGTAAATGGTGTTGCTGTATCAGCTAAAGCCATATTAGCAAGTGTACTATCTAAGACACCAGATGCTTTTAAGTTTGGTAAAGCACCAACAATAACGATAACTAAGATAGCAAGTAATGATTCAAGTAACATAGAACCATAACCAACTTGTAACATATCTTTTTCGTTTTCTACTAATTTTGAACTTGTTTCAGATGAGACAAGTGAATGGAAACCAGAAACGGCACCACAAGCAATTGTAACAAATAATGTTGGGAAGATATAACTTCCTGAAGCAGATTTAAATCCTACAAAAGCTGGTGTTGTAATTGTTGGATTGCTTACAAATACACCAATAACAGCAGCAACGATCATTCCAATGAATAAGAATGTTGTTAAATAATCACGTGGTGTTTTAAGTAACCACATAGGTGTAACTGAAGCAAAGAAAATATATACAAAGACAACATAAATCCAAGTTGTTTTAGTAGCATATACTGGAAACATAATTCCAAGTGCTAACATAGCAATAATTAAAGCAATACCAAGAATCACTTTTGGTAAACCTTCTAGTTTAACTTTTTTCAAGAATAAACCAAAGGCCATTGCTACGAAAACATATAAAATTGAAATTGAAGCAGCACTCGCATTTGGTGCAAGTTTAGCTCCATCAGCACTAATTCCATTAAATGTTCCAGCAACCATATCAGCGAAAGCTGCAATAACAATTAATGTAAAAATCCAACAAAATAAGAAAAATAATTTTTTACCTTTACGTCCAATATATTTTTCAATGATTTGTCCCATTGATTTTCCTTCTGTTTTAACAGAAGCATAAAGTGCTCCAAAATCTTGTACAGCACCAAAGAATACACCACCAACGATAACCCATAAAAAGGCTGGTAGCCAACCAAACATCATTGCCATAACTGGTCCAGTTACAGGTCCAGCTCCTGCAATTGATGAGAATTGATGAGCAAAGACTGACCATTTGTTTGTAGGTACAAAGTCTGTCCCATCTTCTTTTGCAACAGCAGGTGTTGTTGCTTTTGGATCAATTCCCCATGTTTTAACTAAGTAACGACCATAGAATAAATAAGCCACTACTAAAATTAAAGCACTTAATCCAAGTAATAGTAAACCATTCATAAATGAATCCCCCTCTTTTAAATCAATCATCACATATAAAAAGGTTTTCGCTTAACTTTACGCTAAGACGAAAACCTTGTTCCGCGGTACCACTTAGATTGCGATATTTAATCGCCCCTTCACATCTTTTTATAATGCTATTTCTTTAACGCAGAAATTACGATTTCCCTACTTTTATTTCAAGATAATAGCTCACAAGTGATGGTCTTATATCATTACCTACATTCTTTCCACCAACCGAATGTTCTCTATAGGAAGCGGATGTAAAATCGTATCTTGTTCATCGCTCATTTATATGTATGTCTATATATTATACCTCTTTTTTTGTTTGTCAATAGTTTTTTATTTTAATAACTATATTTTTTATCAATAAATATTTTTTTCGTTCAGTCAACTCATCTTTTGATACATATAATATATTGGTGATTATATGTCCCTACCTTACATGAATACTGTTTTACTTAATCAGATGATTGTCATCATTTCACAATCATTTAATGAATGTTTTTCAAATGATGAACAGGCCATTATTGGCGCTTTTTTAACAACTCTAGGAGATATGCTCTCTTTAAATAGTGCTTATATCTCTTATTTACAAGATCAAAATTCCCTTTCTAAACAAAATCAAAATGATTATGATTTATTAGAAAAAAGTATTGAAAAAATAAAAGTAGAACTTAATAAAATGAAAAGTAATGTCCAAAAATGAACATTACTTTTATTAATTATTAACACTTTGATGTGGGGCATATGTCGCATCATCAATTCCTTTAAAAGTATAGCCTAAATTTTTATAGTGTTCAATAATAGCAGGTAAGGCTTGAACAGTGGTATCCTTAGCTTGTGTATCGTGGCATAAAATCATGACATTATTATCATGACATGATGTCCCGTTTCTAATCAACTTATCTACAGCTACATGATTTCCTGAAGCATCTGTTGAATCTCCATTCCAATCATAATATTGATATCCTTTTTCAACAACTTCTTTTGTAAGAGTTGACATAATTCCTTGACAATATCTTCTTGACACTGTATTTGAACTTCCACCTGGGAAACGAATATAATGTGGTACAAAACCGATTTCTTTTTTTACCATTTGCCCTACTTTATTTAAATCATCAAAATAAGCATCAACTGAAGCATAGACAGTTGAATATTCATGACTATACGTATGAAGAGCAATCGTATGTCCTGCATTATAAGCATCTTTAATCAAATAATTATAATCTTGATTTCTTCCTATTACAAAAAATGTTGCTTTAGCATCATATTTTGCAAGTATATCCATGATTTTTTTAGTATTTTCTGATGGACCATCATCAAATGTTAAATAAACAACTTTTTCATTAGATTGTTTATCACTACCAATTTTTTTAATTACATTTACTTTTCTTTTAACAGTTATTTTGTTTCCAGAACTATCTTTTGCCACATAAGTAACTTCATACGTTCCTTCTTTAGAAGTATCTAAATTTTTATCATCAATTTTATATTGGATATCTTCTAAACTATTATCACTTACTTCCACACCAGCTTTTAAATCAGGTGTTGTATTTAAAGAAACCGTCAAATCATCCAATCCCTTAAATACAGGTTTTTGT
This sequence comes from Faecalibacillus sp. H12, assembly GCF_013361255.1. NCBI lineage: Bacteria > Bacillati > Bacillota > Erysipelotrichia > Erysipelotrichales > Coprobacillaceae > Faecalibacillus > Faecalibacillus sp. H12. The sequence continues at coordinate 23,137 of NZ_JABWDK010000017.1, forward strand.
GTATCTACAACTTGAATCGTTGTTGTATATTCTCTATTTTTATATGTATATGTCACTTCATATTTTCCTAGCTTTTTAATATTTAAATTTTTGCTTTGACATGCTACATCTTTAACACTTCCATGTTCAACTTCACTAATATAGCTATTGGGATTAAACTTCCCATTAATTTCTACTGTCAGATTTTCTTTAAAATGCAGTTGTTTTTTTATAAATGTTTGATAAACAAATAAACCTATTCCTAAGACGATTACTCCAATCAAAGTAATCACTAATTTTTTTCTATTTTTCATATAGACTCCTACTCTTTTCTAAATATTCTTGTACTTTTTTAATAAACCTATCAATAACTGGTGAAAGACGTGTATATTTCTTCCATATAAAAACGGTATTTGTTGATAGTTCTGGATAAAAAGGAATGAAACAAATATTCTTTTGATTTAACACCTGATAGGCTCCTTCTACTGTAATCGCTGCTCCTTGATCATCTTGAATAAAAGGAAGAATTGCTGAAGCAAAATTATAAGAAAACATGCTGTGCAACGAAACATCCCCTTTTAACCAATTAGAAATTTCACTTTGAACAATTTCCCTATTTGTTAAAAATAATGGTAATTCTTTTAAATCCTCTTTTTTAACATAGGGCTTATTAGCCAAAGAATTAGTTTTTGAAACAATTATTCCCCATTTTTCTTGAAGCGGTATACGTAAATGATTATATTTTGAAATATCTACTGGTTCCAACAAAATCCCAATATCTACTAATCCTTGATCAACTCTTTCTTTAATCAAATCCGCATTTCCTACATAGATATCAAATTTTACAAGAGGGTATTCATCATGAAACTCTTCAATCACTTGCGAAAGAACCGTTTGTGAAGATGAAAAAATACCCGTTCCAATCATAATTTGACCAACCATTTCTTCTTCACTTTGAGTAATCTCTTGTTCTGTTTTATTAACAAGTGATAAAATTTCTTCTGCTCTTCTTCTAAGTAAAACACCCTCATCTGTAAGTTCTATTTTTCTTTTTCCTCGAATAAATAAAGGCTTCCCTAATTCATCCTCCAACTGCATTAATTGTCTTGATAATGTAGGTTGTGTCATATGTAGTTGCTTAGCTGCACGCGTAATATTTTTCTCACGCGCAACCATTAAAAAATACTGAAGTATTCTAAGTTCCATGATTTTTACCTTCCTTTTTATTTTAACCCATATTTCTTAAAAAAAATCTAAATTATTCTAAAGATTTCTAAAGAATTATATTTTTTCTAAATATCCGCTTTCTATCCAGCCTATTTCTTTATTTTTGATAATATAGGCAAATTTCCCATATAATCCTATTACTTTAACATCTTCATTTTCATGAACCGTTATAAAATGATCAATATAATCATCTAAACAATAAAAGTGTTTATTTTTCAAATAAATAAATTCATTTTTGATCCATAACATTTGGTTTGTATGAATAACTTTACAAAATGAAAATTCTTCTCTTTTTTCTAAAATTTCTATTTCAAAATTTGGCCAGGAAACCTTATGATTTTCCTTATTTTCTACAAATTTGTCTTGTTTTATTCTATAGATTGGTAAAGGTTGTACAAAATGATTCTTAAAAGTTAAATTCTTACCATCATTTTCAATAATAAGTGCATTCAATTGACTGATAAATTTAACCCCTGTTCCGCCATCAATACTAATTATTTTTTTATCAAAATCCATCAAAACATCATTTTTAATTTGATTTTGATAAAAATTTGACGTTGGTAAATGACCTACTATGACATATTTTTTTAAACAATGACCTACTTTTTGAAAATCTCTTTTTTCGATAAATGAAGAAAGCGGTGCATTTTGCCAATCATTTTTGTTTTCAATCCCAGCATGAATACATAAAAAATCATCGGTTTCTATTGAAGTAGGCAAACTCGCTATATAATTAAGTTCTTCTTGTAAAGATTCTCTTACAATTTTTTGTAAGATTTGTGGTTTTTCTTTCTTCAAATCTAAATGTTTTCGAGAAACAATTTGATCAATCATTCCACTTTTACCAATTTTACGTAAGTAATGTAACATTTCTTGACAAAGATCATCATCATTAATCAATGCATCTAAAGCATATTCACAATTACCTAGTAAAACATATACCCTTGGGCTTTTTTGTTGTAAATATTGAAGATAGTGTACTGTTTCTATGGCTTGTGTTCCCTTTTCTACAAAATCTCCATCAATAATCAAATAGTCTTGTGTAGTATATCGTGCTTCTTTTAAAAGCTGTTTGAAACGATCTAAATGACTATGAATATCAGAAACAACAATACATCTATAAGGTTTTTCTATATTTAGTTTTTCATGTCTTATTTCTATCATATATCACCTATTTAAAAAGGATAGAAATTCTATCCTACTTTCTTTTTAACATTGTTTCAATAAGTTCATCATTATTTTTAGTATTTCTAAATAATAAAAGCGCATCATCTAAATTTTGACTCGCACGTGTCCCATTTAATGAATAATGAATCATATGGTTCACTTGTAGTTCTTTTTCACTTAATAATAAATCTTCTCTTCTTGTTCCAGATTTAGCTATGTCGATTGCTGGAAAAATGCGTTTTTCTTGCATTGCACGAGATAATACAAGTTCCATGTTTCCTGTTCCTTTAAACTCTTCATAAATAACATCATCCATACGACTTCCTGTATCTACAAGAGCAGTTGCAAGAATCGTCAAACTTCCCCCTTCTCTCATATTTCTGGCCGCACCAAAAAATCTCTTTGGCATATAAAGACAGTTTGGATCTAATCCCCCTGAAAGTGTTCTTCCTGATGGCGAACAAATCAAATTATAAGAACGTGTTAAACGTGTTATACTATCTAATAAAATCATTACATCTTGACCATGTTCAACAAGACGTTTTGCTCTTTCAATGACCATTTCTGATACTTTTTTATGTCGATCTGGTGTTTCATCAAACGTTGAATAAAGAACTTCCACATTATCTCCTTCAACAGCTTCTTTAATATCCGTTACTTCTTCTGGCCTTTCATCAATTAATAAAATTAAAATATGTATATCTTTATTATTTTCTTTAACAGCTAAAGCTATATCTTTTAAAAGCGTTGTTTTTCCTGCTTTTGGAGGAGAAACAATAATTCCTCTTTGACCTTTACCAATAGGAGCAAGTAAATCTATCATTCTCATTGCTATTTTTCCATTTTTGCCAACACTAATTTTTTCATTTGGAAAAATTGGTGTTAAGCTTTCAAAGGATTTTCTTTTCATTGCTGTTTCTAAATCATAATGATTGATTTTTTGAATATGTAAAAGAGATCTAAACTTTTCAGATGCTTTTGGTTCCCTAACAACACCTGTAATAAAATCACCTGTTTTTAATTTAAATTTATAAATTTGTGATTGAGAGACATAGACATCATGAGGATCTGATAAATAATTTGCATTTCTAATAAAACCAAATCCATCAGGCAATACTTCTAAAAAACCTGTTGTAATGATTCCATCATCTAATGAATCTTTTGTATATTCTTTCTTTTCTTTTTTTGTATTTTCCATAATATCACCTCAACCATTATGTCATATTTTCTTCTTTTTAGCTATAAAAACAAAAGAAAAAGTAGATTTCTATCTACTTTATTCAACAAAGGTAAAAACATCTTTTGCTTTAAGATGTTCTAAAATAAAGATTTCATTTTCATCAATATGTCCTAATAAATTTCTTTGACCATCTACCTTCATTTCTTTTAAAACGATTTGAATTTCTCCTCGATAATGTACAAGATTGTCATTGACAATTACAACATCACCCCTTGTATAGTACGCTTTATCACAAGGACGACATGAAATTTCTTTTCCTTTATAAATCATTCTTGTCCAACGTGAACGTAACATATAATTCATACAATCACCTAAATCACTATGACTTGGATAATTAAATAAAATTTCTTTTTCCAAAGCAGTAATACCCTTATCTAAATGAATCTTAAAAGGTATTCTTTTAGTTAAACCATGGGGCACAAAATCTGCTAAAAAACCTAAAGATTCATTTTTAGGAATATCTACATACACTTGTTTCATTACTTGATCGATTGCTTTAAATTCTTCATCACTAGCATAGGCATTTCCAATGATTATTTCATCTACATTGTCTAAAGCTAAACAGTGTTTTAATTGAATTTCTATCGGCATATCTCGATGTTCTTCAATGGTTGGAAGACCATCACTCACTGGCCATGGTCCATGACTTCCTTTAACTAAACTTGAAATAAAGATAGCTACCGGAATATTTTTAGCTTTCCAATAATTATTAATATCATTAATAGTTTCTAAACTTGGAGCCGTATATCTTTCTGGATAGAAATTATGACATGTAGAAATATTTTCTAGTTTAGCTCCATTTTTAATAGCTGTTTCAATGATATCAATAAAACTTGTAGACATTTCAATTTTAATGCCTTCTTTATTATTAATAAGAGTGGCATCCCTTTCATCGTTAAAACTAAAATCCATTCTTAAAATATCTACCCCAATATCTTTAAAAACCGAAAGATCTGTTTCTGTTGCTTCTAATCTATGAAATAACTCACTATTACAGTCACCAGAAACAATCATGCCATATTTATGAACGATTTTTGTAAAATCTTTAAAATAAGCAATAATTTCTTCTTTTGTCCCTGGTACTGAAAACATGCTTGTAAATACTTTTTTAAAACCATAAGTCGATGCTTTTTTTAAATAGGCATCAATTTCTTCTAATGTTTCTTGTTCTGGATATAAAGAAACACCTAACATTACTTTTTTCATAAACATCCTCCTCATAAACATTATTTTATCATGTATATACAAGTATCACAATAAATAAAAAGAGGATTTCTCCTCTTTAAACAAAAGCATGATCAATTTCAATGACACAATGATATTCGTCACTGATTTGTTTGACTTCAGCACTTATTTTATTCTTTAAAATTTGATGACTAATTTGATCATTAGCTGGTATTAAAACATCAAATATTAAATTTGTATGATTCTTTCCTGGAACCATTCTAAAATCATGAATCGAATAATGTTCATCTATTCCTTTTACAATTTCTAAAACTTGTTGTTTTAAAGCTAATAACCTTGGATTATGCACATCCACTGGATCATAATGAATGGTCGTATGAATATGATATTTTTCTTGAATTGCTCTTTCAATATCATCGATTTCTTCATGAATTTTCATAATATCTTCTTGACAATCTACTTCCACATGAAGTGTCATAAACATTCTTCCTGGTCCATAATCATGCATCATTAAATCATGAATACCTAAAGGTTTATCATATGACATAATAAAATTTTCAATGTCATCTATCAAGGCTTTATCAGGTGCCAATCCTAATAAAGGATTGATTGTATCTTTAAATACATTAATTCCTGCAAAAATAACAATTAAAGAAACAATTGTCCCAATAATTCCATCAACTGGTAAATCAGTTATCAATGTAAGTATTAAAGAAACAAGTGTTGCAAATGTTGTCACAACATCATTTAAACTATCTTGTCCTGCAGCTTTTAAAGATGATGAATCAATTTTTTTACCAATTTGATTATTAAAATAATACATCCATAGCTTCACTAAAATAGAAAATATTAAAATCACTACTGCAACAAATGAAAACATAACTTTTTCAGGATTAAAAATCTTAACAACTGATTCTTTTAAAGATTGAATGCCTACTGCTAAAATTAAAAAAGCAATCACCATTCCTGCAATATATTCATAACGTCCATGACCATAGGGATGATCTTTATCAGGATGTTTATTAGCAAGTTTAAAGCCAAATAAAGAAGCTAAATTACTTCCTACATCCGATAAGTTATTTAAACCATCTGCTTGAATAGCAACCGAATGAACAATTAAACCAATTGTTATTTTAAAAATAACTAAAACAATATTGCATATAATGGACAAAATGGAACATAACGTTCCATAAGCTTGTCTTACTTTTTGATTTTTATAATCATCATAATTTTCAATAAATCTTTGTGTTAAAAAATGAATCATGATAAAACATCATAAACAAAAATATTTTGTTTATCTACCTTTATTAATTCAACTTCTTCTAATTCTTTTAAATATTTATTTACTTTTTCTTGATCAACTTCTTTATTAGCAAGTATTGCAAGATTTACTTGAATTTGGGGATTATCCACTTTAATATAAGCTGTATTTTCAGTTGTATAACCTGCTTTATTTTTCATTGTTTCTAGAATTGAAACATAAGCAAGTTTTGTTTCTAATCTTAAACTTTTATAATGATCAAATAATACCTTTGGCATATAAAATTCATCCTTTGATTTTTCAATAACTTCTTTTAAACTTTCTTTAGTATATAATTCCATACTTCTTCACTCCTTTTGTTTCTATATTATACCATATCTAGAAAAAAAGAACATTGTGTTAATCTCTTTTTCTTTGCGTAAATGTACTGACATCGTCAAAACCAATTTCCTGATATTTTTTTGCTACATTTAAACAATTTTCACCAACACGATCACTTGTATGACTATCAGTACCAATGGTAATAATACGTCCTCCTAAATCATAATAACGTTGTACCTGTTCGAAATTAGGAAATCCACATGTTTTTAAATCTCGATATCCCGATGTATTGACTTCAATACCTTTTCCTTTTTGAATAAGTGTTTTAAAGATTTCATCTATAATATCTTGATATTTTTGATGATCAACAGTTTTATCCTCATAAGGTCCATATCTTACAATATAATCTAAATGGCCTAAAACATTAAAACAATCGAAAGCTTTTACACATTTTAATGTTTCTTCAAAAAATTCACGATGTGCTTGTTCCTTTGTTTTTCCTTTAAAAAATTCACCATAATAAAATTCTGTATGATGAATCACATGAATAGATCCAATAACAAAATCAAAAGGATATTGTTGAATTAAATTTTCAATTTCTTCTTGATGATCTAAATCCAATCCCATTTCAATACCCCATTTAATTTTTATTTGATCTTTGAATTCCTCTTTTAAACTTTGAATCTCTTGATAATAGTTTTCAACATCTAATTCAAAAGAATCTATTGGATAATCAAAATCACGATGATCTGTAAAACAGATTTCATCTAAATTCATTTCTATCGCTTTTAAAACATGTTCTCTAGGATTTGCTTCACTATCCCCTGAAAAATGTGTATGCATATGATAATCTATAACTCTCATATTTTATCCTCCATTTTTCCTTATTATAACAAATAAGAGAAAATATTGCTATTTTCTCTTATTCATAAATTATCTGTTAAATTAATCTAAATCAGTTCCGTTTGATTCTATTACTTTTTTATACCAATAGAATGAATCTTTTGGTCTTCTTGATAAATCTCCAGTTCCATCATCATGTTTATCTACATAAATAAAACCATAACGTTTTCTCATTTCTCCAGTTCCAGCAGAAACTAAATCAATACATCCCCATGTTGTATAAGCAATTAAATCAACCCCATTATCACAAGCAGCTGACATTGCTTCAATATGTGGTCTATAGTAATCAATACGATAATCATCATGGATTGATCCATCTTCTTCTACTGTATCATAAGCACCTAGTCCATTTTCTACGACCATTAGTGGAATTCTATAACGGTCATAGATTTTTTCTAATGAATATTGAAGTCCTAATGGATCTAAAGCCCATCCCCAATCTGAATAAGTTAAATATGGGTTACGAATACCTGCCGCAAAGTTACCTTGTACTGTATCTTCTGTTTCATGAGTTGTCACATTGTTTGTCATATAGTAACTATATGTAAACATATCAACAACACCTTCTTTTAAGACTTTTAAATCTTCTTCAGTGATATCTAAATCTGTAATGTTATGTTCTTTCCAAATTCTCTTTGCAAATGGAGGATAAGCACCAAAGCATTGAACATCTCCACAATACCAGAAGTTTTCTTCCATTGTTTGTTGATTTAATAACATGTCTTTTGGATCACATGTATGTGGATATGTGATTGCTCCTGCAAGCATACATCCAATTTTGTTTTCAGGATCAATTTCATGTCCTAATTTAACGGCTTTTGCACTTGCCACAAATTGATAATGTAAATGTGTTAAACGTTTTTTGTAATCTTCATCAGTTGTCCCATCACCAAACATATTAATAACATTTAAAGTATTATTGATTTCATTAAATGTTAGCCAATATTTAACAAGTCCTTTGTATTCAGTAAAGACTGTTTTACAGTATTTTACAAAGAAATCAATGTATTGACGATCTTGCCAATCTCCATATTTTTCTACTAAATAAATTGGTGTATCAAAGTGATGAATCGTAACTAATGGTTCAATATTATATTTTCTTAATTCTTTGAAAACATCTCTATAAAATTCAATACCTTCTTGATTAGGTGTTTCTTCATCTCCACGAGGATAGATTCTTGACCAAGAAATAGACATTCTAAACATCTTGAATCCCATGTCTGCAAATAATTTAATATCTTCTTTATAATGATGATAGAAATCAGTACCTTCATGATTTGGATATAAGTATCCATCTAAACAAGCATAATGATCTCCACCTTCTGGTAAAGCATCATCAAAATGAACTTGTGGTGTTGCATGTGCATTTCCATCTTTATCGATCCAAGTTACTTTTCTTGGTTCTTTGACACTACCACCTATTGTAAAGTCTGTTAAGGCTGGACCACGTCCACCTTCATTCCATCCACCTTCATATTGGTTTGCAGCTGTTGCTCCTCCCCAAAAAAATCCTTCTTTAAATCCCATTTGAATTCCTCCTTTATCATTGATTATTATTATATTCATTTTCATGTATTCGTTTACATTTTTTCATAATATGAAACATAAAAAGAGAAGATTTAATAATCTCCTCTTGTATGAAATTCTTTTTTGTTTCCAGTTACTTGATGTCTTTCTTTAAGTTTATTTTGAATATCTTCTAAACTGACACCTCGATCATTCATTAAAACAAAAGTGTGGAATAATAAATCAGATATTTCTCCAACCAATTCTTCTTTATTATCATTTTTTGCTGCAATAATTGTTTCGCTTGCCTCTTCACCCACTTTTTTACAAATCTTATCAACCCCTTCATTCAATAAGTAATTTGTATAAGATTTTTCAACTGGATGAATCTTACGATCAGCAATTGTTTTTTCCAATTCTCTAAAAATATCTCTTGCATCATAAGCTTGTACTTCATTAAAGAAGCATGAATAAGCCCCAGTATGACAAGCCGCTCCTGTTTGTTTGACATAAATCAATAAAGTATCTAAATCACAATCTAAATACATTCCTTTAATATCTTGAAAATGTCCTGATTCTTCTCCTTTATGCCATAACTTTTGTCTGCTTCTTGAATAAAAAACAGTTTGTTTAAGTTCTAACATTTTATCATAAGCTTCTTCATTGACATAAGCTAACATTAATACTTCTTTTGTTTGATAATCTTGGACAATTGCTGGAATTAATTCCATTTTATTAAAATCTGGTCTCATTATCTTGTTCTCCTTACATTTATACCATGTTTTTTACATTCATTTCTTACATCTTCAACAGTTGCTTCATTAAAGTGGAAAAGTGAAGCCACTAATGCTGCATCAACATTTGTTTTTTCAAAAACATCAACAATATCTTGAACACTTCCACAACCACCTGAAGCAATAACTGGAATATCAACAGCCTTACAAACAGCATTAAGCATTTCAATATCATAACCCGCTTTAGTTCCGTCAGCATCCATCGAAGTAAGCAATACTTCTCCAGCACCTAAACTTTCGCATTTTTTTACCCATTCAATTAAATCTAAACCTGTATTTTCTCTTCCACCTTTAACATAGACATCCCATCCACTTTGGTCTTCTCTTTTTTTTGCATCAATAGCAATTACTACACATTGAACTCCAAATTCATCAGCTGCTTCTTTAATTAGTTGAGGATTAGCAATTGCTGCAGAATTAATAGAAACTTTATCAGCACCTGAGGCAAGAATCATTCTAAAATCATCTAATGTTCTAATTCCACCTCCTACTGCTAGGGGAATTGTTAGTTCTGAAGCCCCGCGTTCAATAATATCTTTCATAATGCCTCTATCTTCATAAGAAGCTGTAATATCCAAAAAGACAACTTCATCTGCACATTGTACGTCATATTTTTTAGCAAGTTCAATAGGGTCTCCAACATCTTTTAATCCAACAAAATTGACTCCTTTAACCACTTTCCCATCTTTGATATCCAAACAAGGAATTATACGTTTTGTAAGCATTTGATTGTCTCCTTTAAATCAATTTTCTTTTCATAATAAGCTTTTCCAACGATACATGCATAATAACCTTTTTGAGCAACTTTTTGAATATTATCAAAATCTTTAATTCCTCCAGAAACAACAAATTGAATTTGACTGTTTTTAGCAATTTCATCATACATTTCAAAATTAGGTCCTGTCAAAGTTCCATCTTTAGAAATATCTGTTGCTACAATATAGCCAACACCAATAGATTCCAAATATTGAATAAATTCAATATAAGGCATTTGACTTGTTTCTAACCATCCTGCTGTAGAAACAAAACCATTTTTAACATCTACACCGACAACTATTTTCTCACTACCATATTGTCTTAATACTTCTTTTAAAAATTTGGGGTCTTTTAAAGCTGCCGTTCCTAAAATAACACGATCAATTCCTACTTCATCTAAATAGAGTTGAACTGTTTTTAAATCACGGATTCCTCCACCAAGTTCTATTTTCATTTTTGTGCTATTTCTAATTTTTTTAATCGTTTCTAAATTTTTAGCAAAACCATCTTTAGCGCCATCTAAATCTACAACATGTAAATAAATAGCTCCTGCTTTTTCAAAAGTTTGAGCAAGTTCTTCTGGATGATCACTATAAACCGTTTTTTGATTATAATCTCCTTTAAATAAACGTACTGCTTGTCCATCTTTTAAATCTATTGCTGGAATAACTAACATTCGACCATCTCCTTAAACGCAAGTAATATTTTATGTCCAACCATGCCTGATTTTTCAGGATGGAATTGGCACCCAATGACATTTTTATTTTGCACTAAAGCTGTAACTTTAGTAGTTCCATAATCTGTATACGCTACAAGATTTTCATCTTTACAATGTGCCATATATGAATGTACAAAATAAACATCATCATTTTCATGTACATATTTCAAAATTGGTTGATGATTTGTTATATGTAATTGATTCCATCCCATATGAGGAATCTTTTCATCAATATCCATATAACGTACTGAACCTGGAATAAATCCTAGTCCTTTTGTTTCTTTTACTTCACACCCTTTTTCAAATAAAATTTGCATTCCTAAACAAATCCCAAGAATAGGAATTCCTGCCTCTTTTCGCTCTGTTAAAATATCAACTAAATGATACTTTTCTAAATTTTTCATCGCAGTAGGAAAAGTTCCTACTCCAGGTAAAACAATTCCCTTAGCTTCTTTAATAACTTTTTCATCTCTAGAAACAACAGCTTCAAGTCCAATTCTTTTAAAAGCACCGACAACACTTTTTAAATTTCCTACATTGTAATCAATAATAACAATCATTTATAAAACTCCTTTTGAAGAAACGATCTTATCTTTATTTTTTTCATCAATGCGTACCGCCTCTTTTAAAGCTCTTCCAAAAGCTTTAAAACATGCTTCGATTATATGATGAACATTATTTCCATAAGCCTCATTTAAATGCAATGTTGCATTCATATTGTAAGCAACCGCTCTAAAAAATTCTTCTGTCATTTCACTTTCATAATTTCCTAAATTAACTTTAGGAATATCTACATTAAAAACAAGGAAACTTCTTCCTGAAATATCTAAATTGCATGTTACTAGTGCTTCATCCATAGGAATTGTAAAATGCCCATAACGTGTAATACCCTTTTTATCACCTAAAGCTTCTAAAATAGTTTTACCTAAAGCAATTCCCATATCTTCAACGCTATGATGACTATCTACTTCTAAATCACCATGACAAATCATTTTGATATCCATTTCACTATGGAAAGCAAGCAAGGTCAACATGTGATCAAAAAAACCAATCCCTGTTTGAATCTCTGCTTTCCCTGTACCATCTAAATTAATTTCTAAACTAATTTGTGTTTCATTTGTATTTCTTTTTAGTTTGGCTTCTCTCATGATTATTCCTCCTCAAAACGTACAGCAATACTATTTGCATGAGCATCTAAACCTTCACTTTTTGCGAAAGTTTGAACATCATCTTTAAATGTTTCTAAAACATCTTTTGGATAATAACTATAAGATGAATATTTAACGAAATCATAAACACCTAATGCTGAATAGAATTTAGCTGTTCCTCCTGTTGGTAAAACATGGTTTGTTCCTGACATATAATCACCTAGAGGTTCTGGTGAGTATTCTCCAAGGAAAATAGAACCTGCATTTTTAATATAAGGAAGTGTATTGACTGGGTTTTCAACTAAAACTTCTAAATGTTCTGGCGCTAAATAATTAGATACTTCAAAAGCTTCTTTTAAGTCTTTTACAAGAATTGCTCCTCCATAATTTTGAAGAGATTCTTCAATAATTTCTTTACGTGATAAATAAGCCATTTGTCTTTTGAGTTCAACATTGACTTTTTCAACAAGTTCTTTACTTGTTGTTACAAGCATTGCACTAGCAAGTTTATCATGTTCTGCTTGTGACATTAAATCAGCAGCAATATATTTAGGATTCGCATTTTCATCAGCAATAACTAAAACTTCGCTTGGACCTGCCACCATATCAATATCGACAACCCCATAGCTTAATTTTTTAGCTGTCGCAACAAAGATATTTCCTGGTCCTACGATTTTATCTACTTTTTCAATTGTTTCTGTTCCATTAGCGATAGCAGCAACCCCTTGTGCTCCACCAAATTTATAAATAGTATCAACACCTGATACTTTTGCAGCTGCAACAATAACAGGATTAACTTTGCCATCTGCTTTAACCGGTGTAATAATGACTAAATCTTTAACTCCAGCAAGTTTTGCAGGAATGGCATTCATTAAAACTGTTGAAGGATAGGCAGCTGTTCCACCTGGAACATATAAAGCAACTCTTTCAATTGGTCTTACCATTTGTCCCATGATCACTCCGTTATCTTTATATAATGACCATGATTTATCAATTTGATTTTTATGGAATTCTGTAATTTGTTGTTTTGTTCTTTCAAGGATTCTTATGTAATCTTGATCCACTTGTTTTAAAGCTTCTTCTTTTTCTTGATTTGAAACAACGAAATCATTTTCATCTTTAATTTGATAACCATCAAATTTTCGACAATAGTTGATCAAGGCTTGATTTCCATTTTTTCTAATATCATTAATAATATCATTTACAGCATTATTAACTTCTATCGAAATTTCTTCTTTTCGATTATTTAATTTTTGTGCAATTTCTTTTAAATTCCCATCATATTCAATTACTTTAAGCATCTTAATTTCCCCCTATTACTTTTTCTAATTGATTTACAATATTCATAATTTCATCCTTCTTAAATTTAAAAGCTACCTTATTAACAATCATTCTTGTTGAAATATCACTTACTTTTTCAATTACTTCTAGACCATTTGCTTTAAGAGTTGAACCTGTTTCAACAATATCAACGATTGCATCAGAAATTCCTGTCACTGGTCCTAGTTCAACAGAACCTTCTAATTTAATAATTTCCACATCTTCTTGTTTAGAAGCAAAATATTTCTTTGCAACATTTGTATATTTGCTGGCAATCTTTTTACGACGATTAAATACTTTATTTCGATATTCTGGATAAGCAGCTACTGCGAAATAACATTTTCCTATTTCCAGATCAAGAAGTTCATAGTAATCTTCAAAATCTACATCATCCAACGTATCCTTTCCTACAAAACCAATATCAACAATCCCATGTTCCAAAAATGTAACAACATCATTGGGTTTACCAAAAATCATTGAAATTCCATCTTTTGTTTCAATTAATAATTCTCGATCTTTATTAAAAATAGGATCCATATCAAAACCTGCTTCTGCAAGCAGTTTACATACTTGTTTTTCGATTCTTCCTTTAGTAATAGCTATTTTAATCATGTTACTCTCCCTCTTTTTCAATGGCTTTTAAAATATGATTCATATGAAAGCAGAACCCAACAGCTGTTTTATCAACATTAAATCTAGGAAGCAAATCATCATAACGTCCTCCTGATAAAATTGGATTTGCACTTTGATCACTATATCCTTTAATCATAAAGCCTGTATAATATTTCATGGTTGGAACCATTCCTAAATCAAAAATAATTCCTTCTTTACTATCTAATGATTCATAAAGATCTTTTAATTCTTGTAATGCCCCTAACAAAACAGAATCTTGACATTTATCCATCATTTGATGAAGTAAATCAATATTTCCAAAACATGTTGGTAAAGATAACAGCAATTGATTCAAGCTTTCTTCAAAATCATTTTTAGAAACAAAACGTTTCATTTCACTAATATCTCTTAATCTTAAAATATCTTCTAATTCATTTCTTTGATTTCCCACCAATTCTAATAAACGATTATAGAATTTAGCAGAGCCCAATTCTAAAAGAATATTTTTTAATGAAATTCCTGGTAAAGATTCTTGAATCATTGTCATAACTTCCTTATCTCCTTGAAGTCCTGGCTTATTCATTAATTCTACACCACCTTGAAAAAACTCACTACTTCTTCCTTTATGCATTGTTTCTTTACGATAAACTTTTCCAAAATAACTATAGCGTGCTTCACCTGTATTGGCACTATTGGCATATAATCTAGCTAGTGGTATTGTAAAATCTAAACGCATGGCAACATTTTTACCTTCGTGATTGATGTATTGAAACATCTTATCAACAGTAAAACCACAATCCAATTTTGTATATAAATCAACATATTCAAATGATGGCATCAACACTTCATTGTACCCATGATTTGAAAAAACATGTCGTAAATGATTTTCAATTTCCCTTAATTTTTCTACATTTGTAATAATTGCATCTATGCTTTCTTCAGGTATCAAATATTTAAACTCTTCCATAAAAATCCCCCTTTATTAAAAAAAACGAGTCATCTAATGACTCGTTTCAACATCATTAGATACAGCTTAATTGTGATAGACAAAATGGGCTGTATCATAAATGATATAACCCTACTTTTTCCAATGATGGTGATGTAATTGTGTGTTATTTAGTATTTTCATAGTAATCACCTCTTGTTGTGCTTTATTCTAGCATAGATTGTATACAAAGAAAAGATAATTATGTATTTTTATGAAATATTTTATACTTTAAATACTTTATTGTATACAAATCATAAGTTGTAATTTTTTATTTTTTGATAATTGATTGTATACAATTTTTATCGTGATAAAACACGCTGTGTAGTATTTTTATTATCACGATAACTTATTTATATGATAATTTTTTCTTAATTTATTCATTTATTATTATTAAAGATGTATGATAGCCCTAGGAGGATATAACAATGGAATATATTGAAAGAGTATTAACAAACTTAAAAGCTAAAAATACTGATCAACCTGAATTTATCCAAGCCGTTGAAGAAGTATTAGAAAGCTTAGAACCAGTAATCAAAGCTCATCCTGAGTATGAAGATATGGCTATTTTAGAAAGATTAACTGAACCAGAAAGAACTTTAATGTTTAAAGTACCTTGGATGGATGATCAAGGTAAAGTTCAAGTAAACAGAGGATATCGTATTCAATTCTCTAGTGCTATTGGACCTTATAAAGGTGGTTTAAGATTCCACCCTTCTGTTAACCTTGGAATTATTAAATTCTTAGGATTCGAACAAATTTTCAAAAACTCATTAACAACACTTCCTATCGGTGGTGGTAAAGGTGGCTCTGATTTCGACCCACAAGGTAAATCAGATGCTGAAGTTATGAGATTCTGTCAATCATTCATGACTGAATTATATCGTCACATTGGACCTAGCGTTGACGTACCTGCTGGAGATATCGGCGTTGGTGGTAGAGAAATCGGATATTTATTTGGACAATACAAACGTATTAAAGATGCTTATGAAAACGGTGTTTTAACTGGTAAAGGTATGACTTATGGTGGTTCATTAATTAGACCAGAAGCTACTGGGTTTGGTGCTGTATACTATGGTAAAGAAGTATTAGCTCATTTCAACGATACTTATGAAGGAAAAACAATTGCTGTTTCTGGATATGGTAACGTTGCTTGGGGTGTATGTATCAAAGCTAAAGAATATGGAGCAAAAGTTGTTTCTATTTCTGGTAGAGATGGATACGTTTATGATCCTGATGGAATCAATACTGATGAAAAAATTGATTTCTTATTAAAAATTCGTTCATCAAATGATGTTAAATTAAAAGACTATGCTGAAAAATTCGGATGTGAATTCCATCCTGGTGAAAAACCATGGGGATTAAAAGTAGATATGGCTTTCCCTTGCGCTACTCAAAATGAAATTGGTGAAGAAGAAGCTAAACAATTGATCGCTAATGGATGTAAATACATCATCGAAGGTGCTAACATGCCAAGTACACCTGAAGCAATTGCTTACTTTACAGCAAATGGTGGTACTTTAGGACCTGCAAAAGCTGCTAACGCTGGTGGTGTTGCTGTTTCAGCATTAGAAATGTCTCAAAACTCTATGAGATATAACTGGACAAGTGAAGAAGTTGATGAAAAATTGCATAATATCATGAAATCAATTTTCAACAACTCTGTTGCTGCTGCTGAAAAATATGGATTAGGATTTGACTTAATCAAAGGTGCTAATATTGCTGGTTTTGAAAAAGTAGTAGAAGCTATGATTTCTCAAGGAATCTATTAATAAACAAAAAAATGGACAGGAGATTAAATCTCTTGTCCATTTTTATATTGATTAAATTTTTTATCTAATTCTTCATAAAATGATGTAGCGTTTACTAAATAAATATTTTTTGTATGATTATTAAATTGTAATTCAATTCGATGTTTTGAATTAAGTGAATATGCTGTTAAATCCTTAAATTCAATCATTTGAGGCATAAAACCGATCCCCTTAAAGAAATATACTAATAAAGCATCTTCAAAAACAGAAGCGTTAAAACGTATTAATAAAGTAGGAAGTACCCCTAACGCTAGTAATAAAACAACCACTAATTTCATTCGATCATAACGAAAATAAATTCCACTAAACGCACATAAAATAACCAAAATAATTGAAATAACGACCATTCTTAAATCTTTATATTTAAACATAACTTTTCTCCTTTAAAGATAAAAAAATGGTGGTTCCGGGCGGAATCGAACCACCGACACGAGGATTTTCAGTCCTCTGCTCTACCGACTGAGCTACGGAACCATCATTTGGCGGTCTGGACGGGACTCGAACCCGCGACCTCCGCCGTGACAGGGCGGCA
>NZ_JABWDK010000018.1:0-40548 GCF_013361255.1 Faecalibacillus sp. H12
ATCAAAGCAACAATAGATTTTGCATTAGATAGAGAAGATTTACATGATCAAGTAAGTAAACATATTCAAGATATTGTCAATAATAAGTAGTGATAGGAAGGTAATTTAAATTGGATATATATCAAACGGTTATTTCTCATTACCCTCATTGGAGTAAAATAGAATTAATTGCTGTAGTTATAGTAATGATTATAAGTTTTATTATTTTAGAAAGATTTTATAAAAAAGATAAAATAAATAAAATACAAATGTTTTTTTGTATTTTATTTATTATCTATTTATTACATGTTTATGGATCTACTGTTTTTTCTAGATTACCAAGTAAAAGAATATGTAAGTTAGAAGTATTTTGGTCATGGAAAGAAATATTAAATTCAATGAATACGACATATCCAAAGTATGAATTGTTCTTGGAGAATATATTAAATGTTATTATGCTTTTACCTTTAGGTATCTTTTTACCATTAGTATATGGTAAAAAGATAAATTGGAAGGTAGGTTTATTGATAGGTTTTTGTATTTCTTTTTCTATTGAATTGATGCAATTGGTTTTATGTAGAGGAATGTTTGATGTTGATGATATTATTCATAATAGTTTGGGTTTTTTAATAGGAATAGTGATTATTAACAAAGTATTATTAATGAATAAAATAAGCTAGCAGCCTTAAATTTAGAGGCTGCTTTTTTGCTATTTGATCTAAATTTTATGTTTACATTATTTGTATCTTGTACAATAATAAGATACAAATAATGACTAACAACCAAGGTTGGTAGAAAGGAAAAAGTATATTGTATAAATATACAGTATATTAGTAGTTAAAACATTGGATATATTTCAAACCATTATTTCTCATTATCCTAAATGGAGTAAAATAGAATTAATAACTGTAATTATTGTAATGATTATCAGTTTTATCATATTAGAAAGATATTATAAAAAGAATAAGATAACTAAAACACAAATGTGTTTTAGTATCTTATTTATTATTTATCTTTTACATGTTTATGGATCAACAGTATTTTCTAGATTACCAAGTACTAGAAAATATCAACTAGAAGTATTTTGGTCATGGAAAGAGATTATTCATCCTATAGGGAGATTGGGAACTGCTTCTAGATATGATTTATTATTAGAAAATATATTAAATATTGTTATGCTTTTACCAATTGGTATCTTTTTACCATTAGCATATGGTAAAAAGATAGATTGGAAGGTAGGGTTATTGATAGGTATTGGTATTTCTTTTTCTATTGAGTTATTGCAATTAGTTTTATGTAGAGGTTTATTTGAGTTTGATGATATTATTCATAATAGTTTAGGTTTTTTAATAGGTATATTGATAAGTAATAGAATATTAAGAAAAAGTTGTAAATAAAAGTAAATATATGTCATTCACGCACGAAAAGTAGCCGTTCGTGAACGAAAACAGTAAATAGATAACACAAGTTGTATAATAATATGTGTTATCTATTTATTTTTTTATAGAAATAAGAGCAAATATATGTAAAAGATTAGGAGGTTAAATATGAACCTAAAAAAATTTAAATTAACAAATTTCAGAAAATTTACAGAGAATAATAATGAAATAAATTTTGCATTAACAAGTGACTATGGTGAAGATGTAAATATTGCTCCTAAAACAACATTGATTATAGGACAAAATAATGGTGGAAAAACAACAGTTATTGAAGCTTTGAAAAGAGTTATAAATGGTATTGATTTAAAAGCAGAAGATTTTAATTTTGATTACTTAAGAGAATTATTGAATGGGTATAATGATAATAAAGATAAAATGATTTCGCCTGTTATTGAGTTTGAATTGACAATTCAAGTAGATATGGCTAGTAATGATTTACTAACAAATATTATTCCTTTATTAACAATAGGAGGTTTAGATTTTAATGAGTTAATTATTGAAGTAAAATGGGAAGTAGCAGATGAAGGAATATATCGTCAAAAAGTAAAGGACGTTTTAGAAAAAGATTATGATGAAAACCAAGAGTTTGCTAAATTTTTAGAATTAATAAATAACACGACTTTTAAATATACGTATTATAATTCGAATAAGGATTTAGTAAAGAATAATATTTTAAAGAAGTTAATAAATATAGAAGCCATTTCAGCAAATAATATTACAAGTAATGATTGTTTATCAAGGTCTTTTTCAAAAATAGTAGATTATCGATATAATCATTTAATAGATGAAAATAAAAAAATGGATGATATCGATAAAAAAATAGATGAAATCAATAAACAATTAACGGAATATTTAAAAGAAAATTATTCGGAATCCATTAATAAATCTTTAAAATCAATGCTATCATCAAAAAAATGTCAAATATTATTAAAAGTAGATATGAACTTCAATAATTTAATAAGCGATATTGTTAAATATGAATACATAGAAAAAGAAAAATTCATTCCTGAAAATCAGTTTGGATTAGGTTATACGAATCTTATGATGATTGTTGCTGACATTATTACATATATAGATAAATATCCAACTAGTAAATTTAATAGTCAAATTAATTTAATAGCAATTGAAGAACCCGAAACTTATATGCATCCTCAAATGCAAGAACTATTTATTAGACATATTAATAGAATGGTATCTTCTTTACTAAGTGAAGGGCATAAAAATGTAAATAGTCAAATAATTATAACAACGCATTCAGCACATATCTTAAATAGTAAAATTCATGAAGGAAATTCTTTTAATGATATAAATTATATTACAACTGAAAATAATAATTCAAAGAATGTAGCTTTAAATGATCAAATAATTCAGGGAAATAATGATAAAAAGAATTTTCAATATTTAAAAAAACATATTAAGTTTGGTGTTTCAGAAATGTTTTTCTCCGATGCTGTTATATTTGTTGAAGGTATTACAGAATATGTATTATTGAAACATGTGATGAAAGAAAATGAGGATTATAACAAATACTATATTAGCATCTTTTTACTCAATGGAGCATATGCACAAAAATATGAGAAATTAATAAAAATTTTAAATATTCCAGCATTAATAATTACAGATATTGATTTTAAAAGAGAAAATTTTGAAAAGAATAAAGATCAAGATGGACATGAAAAGAAATATCTACAAATGACTTATCCTGATTTAGAAAATAGAAAGAGCACAAATGGTTGTATTAAGCACTATTATGAAGATAAAACAGCAAAAGAAATAATAGATGGTGTTTATTATAAAAAGGACAATTTAATGGTTACATGCCAAAAAGACGAAATACAAGGATATTATGCTACAAGTTTTGAAGAAGCACTGATACTTACAAATTGTAATAATGATTCATTAAAAAAAGTAATAACAAGAGTTAATGGAAATTTAACTAAATGTGTTGAAGAAAATATGGAAAAAAGATCATATGAAATACAAATGAGATTGTCTAAATCTAAAGCTAAAAGTGAATTTGCAAATGAAATTCTTTATGAAGTTATAACAAATGATCAACATGGAATTGAACTTCCAAAGTATATTACAGATGGATTAGATTTTATTAAAGAAAAATTGGGTGAAAAAGATGAACTATGATAACTTAGATATTTCTGAAGAAGATAGAAAAAAAGAAATTCAAACAATTGAAAAAATTAAAGAGTGTATTGATAATGAAAGAAGTTGGATTTTTGATTCTGGGGCAGGGGCTGGAAAAACATATTCGCTCATTGAAACTTTAAAATATATTGTAGTGACAAATGAACGCAAATTGAAATTTAATAATCAAAAGGTAATTTGTATTACTTATACGAATGTTGCTGCAGATGAGATAAAAGAAAGATTAGGAAATACGCAGATAGTAGATGTCTCAACAATACATGAATATATTTGGGAAACAATATCGCCATATCAGCAATTATTAGTAAAGTATCATAGAAATAATTTAGAAGATATAATTAAAATATGTAAAAACGATTTAGAAAGTATGAAAGAATATGGTAGTTTAGAACAAAGTGAAAAAGATAATATAAAAAACATATTAGGTAATAACAAAAAAGAATATTATAAGATTAAAGGATCAAAAAAAGATGAATTATTTGATGAAGTTAGGAAATGGGGCATTTTAAATGAAAATGTGTTAAAGACAAAAAATGCATTTATCAATATAGCAGATAATTTAATAAAGATAGATAGTTATGAAAAGACAATTTCCTATATTGATGAAGAAAAAACAGGATATACACAAGTGAAATATGATGCTCGATTCAATTATGATAGATTAGATAAAATGTATATTAGTCATGATACTTTATTAGAATATGCGAATAGGATTCTTGATAAAAGTGATATATTAAAACAAATAATTTGTGATAAAAATCCATTTGTTTTGATTGATGAATATCAAGATACTGCAGAAGAAGTTGTTAGCTTTTTTAATAAAATATTAGACTATTCTAAGCAATTATCGCATCCATTTGTTTTAGGATATTATGGAGATACAAAGCAAAATATATATGAAAAAGGCATTGGAAAAAATATTTATAATTATTTACTGAATTTTGAATATATAAAAAAGGAATATAATAGACGATGTTCGCCTGAAATAATTAATGTTGCAAATGAAATAAGAAATGATTCTATTAAACAAAAATCTATCTATAGTAATTTTCCAAAGAGTGAGATTATTTTTTATAATATTAATAATTCACGAGAAGATGTTATTAACTATTTATGTACTAGATGGAAGATTTCAAAGGACAATAAATTGCATTGTTTTGAACTAAAAAATGAAATCGTTGCAGAAAGTAGTGGATTTAAAGAGTTTTATGAATTTTTTAAAAACTCAGATTATTATAAAAAATCAAATTATACAAGGTTATCCCAAGAAACAATGAGTAATGATATAAAAAAATTAGGGCCAATACAGAATTTATTATATAGAATCTTAGAATTTAAATACAAATTAGCAAATGAAAATACTTTATTAAGCAATATATTGATTAATTATAATTATCCATATAATACCATAAAGAAAATGATAGATGATATGAAAGGTTTAAATGGTGAAAACTTAAAAGAATACTTACAGGATTTTTTTGATTTAAGAAATAGTGATAAAAACATTAGAAAAGTTATTGATTCGATTTTTATCGAAGATATTGGATCATATGACGATTTGATAAATTATATTTGTAATACTTTATATAAAAGTGATGAAGAAATAAGCCAAGATAAGATAGATCAAGTTAATTCTTTTCTTGAAATGAATATAAGTGTTTATAATAATTGGTATAACTTCGTAAATGATATTAGTAATGAAAATGTTGAATATCATACGTACCATAGTACAAAGGGAAAAGAATTTGATAATGTAGTTATATTTATGAACCAAAGTTTTGGAAGAAGTAGAATTTCTTTTTCTAGTTTGTTTGAAAATATTTTAGAAACGTGTGAAGAAGATGATGAAAAAACAGAAAAAGCACGCAATTTACTTTATGTTGCTGTAACTAGAGCAACTAAAAATTTATGTATTGTTTATTTGGATTCACTATCACAAATTCAAAAATCAAATTTAGAAACAATATTTAATAACATTTATACAGATTTATTTTTAAAGTGAGTATACATATTAAAAAAATAGAATGATAAAGTTATTAAATGATAAATTATATCATATTGTAACTTTAGTTACGGGTTATTATTTTATTTAAACAGCAAAAATAAGGTGTCTAACTTATAATATAAAATAAATATATATTTATATTTAATATATTATGTTCATAGAAATAAAAAATATTTTGTAAGTTAACAGTAGATTTCAATTTAAATTGTAAAGTGCTTATGTAAAGATAGTGCAATTATGGAGGTGAATACAGTGTCTATATCAAAAAAATATCAAAAATTATATAGTAAATACATATGTGATGATTTTAAACAAGAGATTGCAATATATGATAAAGTAAATGAAATAAATTTTTTTCAACCATTAAGCCATAATTGCAAGGAAAAATGTGAAAATAAATGTAATCACCAATGTCATAAAAGTCTTGGTAAGTTAATGAGGAAAAATATTGTATTTTATTGTTATGGAGAAGATGAGATAGTAACTAATTTTGAAAATAAACTTTTTTCAAATTTAGAAAATGCTGTTAAGTATACATATAAAAATCGATTACCTGAACGCCAAGCTAATCAGGATGGGTTGCCAAGTGAAGTTTTATTAGATGCAATTATACAAACTATGATGCCAAATTCATATAAAATGGCTGTTAGGACAATATTTCGACAAAATGATAATAATGAAATAAAGGGTTATGATTTAACTTATTTTACTAATACAAACGGAAAAATAACAATTTGGTTGGGACAAGCCAAATTGGGAAGTATGCAGTATTGCAAAAATGGAATTTTAGATGATTTAAAAAATAAATTTACAAATTTATATATGGCGGATCAAATATATTTTTTAGCTGATAAACCTGTTGGGGTTACAGAAGAAGCACAACAAATTTTAAGTTTGTTAAGTAAATTGAATATGCGAAATATTGATGAAAGTGATGATAAACGATCAAAAATACTAATAGATTATTTGAAAATACAAAATATAGATATATGTATACCGTGTCTTTTAGCGTATAACAGAAAAAAAGTGTATGAAGATATTGAAAATTTGGAGAAAAAAATGAAATCTGAAATTGAATGGGCAAAAAAACATTTTGAAAAATCTTTTGATTTTGAAGGAATAGACCCGACATTAATTTTCATTATATTTCCAATAGAAGATATTGACGCTTTACGAGGAGATGAAGGATTCTATGCAGGATTACGTTAATTTACTTTTAGATGCAATAAATAATTATAACGAAGAAGATATAGATACTAAAAAGAAATTACGAGATTTAGTATGTGTAATTTCTGAAAATAATAATCTAAAAAAAGATCCGCTTATTAGAGAATTATTGTATACCGCTTCACATAAGATGCGTATTTTTGGCTATAATGTGCAAAATGGATTTTATAGAAATGATGTTTCGATGAAACAAAATTCATCAGAATTAACATATTTGCGTAATGAAAGTATTGTTAATAGGTATAAGTCTAAAGTTAGAATTAATAATATTCTTGATAAAAGTCAACAAGGTATCATTGATTTTTATCAATCATTGAATAAAAAAAGAATGTTAGTTAGTGCTCCTACTTCATACGGAAAAACTTTTATTATGAGAGAAATATTATTTTTGAATAAAGAAAGATATAATAATGTATTACTTGTATTTCCAACAGTAGCGCTATTACGAGAAAATGCACAAAATATGGAAGAATTAAATAAAGAAAAAGAAATGGGATACAACGTTATTAAATCTATTGATAGCGAAATAAATATTCATGAGCGAAATATTTTTGTATTTACTCCTGAAAGGGCAATGCAGTTACTAGCAAACTATCCAGATGTTAAGATAGATTTTTTCTTTTATGATGAAATGTATAAAATTGATGAAGATTATTTTAATGATGAGATGAATGATAGTTATGAAAAAATTCAGAAAAATAATCCATATACATATACGAATAAAACTTTTTTAGATGAAGCAAGAGCTAAAACTTTTCGTATATGTTTATACATTCTTTCTAAGAGGGTAGATGATTATTATTTAGCTGGTCCTAATATAAAAAAAGATAAATTCGGAGTTGGGATGAATAGATACATTGAAGCAAATAAAATTAAAATCAAAGAAATCGATTTTGAGCCCACAAAACGAATACAAGTAAAAGCATATGGCAAGACAATTGATGAGGATTATGATGATTTAACATATTTAGAGAAGCCTAGTTCTTTTGAACTAAGAAGTAAAGTAAATGATCGAATTTGTGATGTAGTTGACTATATTGAAAGAAGAGGATATGGAGCAACGATGTTGTACTGTACAACACCTTCTAAAGCAAACGAATATGCTACTAAGTTAGCGAAAAGTCATAAAGGTAAAATTATAGAAAATAATAGATTTAATATTTTTATTGAACATCTTAAAAGAAATTATAATATCAATAATTCTATTGAAGAATGGAGTTTTATAAAAATATTACAGATGGGTTTTGGAATGCATCATGGAAAAATGCCTAAGTATATTCAAAAGGAAGTTCTTGATTTATTTAACGAAGGAGTATTTGATTTATTATTCTGTACATCAACAATTGTTGAAGGGGTTAATACAAACGCAAAGAATATGGTTATATTAAATCACAAAAAAGGTGGTAGCGATTTAACAGTATTTGATTTTAAAAATATTATTGGAAGAGCAGGAAGGTATTATCATAATTTTGTTGGAAGATATTTTTTAGTTGATAAAGAGTTGAAAAAATTCGAAGAAGCTGAGGATTTGGAACTTAATTTTTCAACATATGATGAACAAATTTTGGATCCTATAGATATAGATAATGCAGAATATGAGGATCTCTCTTTTGACAATAAAATTCTTAAGAAAAAAAGAATGGACGAACAAAGAGGTTATAAATTACCAAATGATGTTTATGAAAAAAACAGATTAATAAGAAAAGAATATCAAGAAAAGTTACTGTGTTTTTTAATAGAAGATAGAGAACTATATGATAAATTTTATAAAAAAATAGGTTTTCATGATATATTGAAACAATTTACTGATTATAGTGCTATGAATACAGTACTTGATATTTTTTCTCAAGCAGGGTTACTTGAAGAAAAAATTGCTCGTATATATAAGGCAATATGTCATACATATTGTACTCAGGGTTTTCACGGATTGTTACAATATGAAATTAATAATGCTCAAAAAAATGAAAATAATAAAGATGAGAAAGCAAAAAACAAAAGTATTGATAGAGCATATATGGATGCATTCAAAAACCAAAAGGAAATTATTGAGCATAAAATACCTAAAATTCTAACGTTGTTTGAAACCATCTTTGTATATGCATCTTCAATTAAAGAAAAAAGTTTGAATAATTTTTCATTATCAAAAGTTACACGTTTTTTTGAAACAGGAGTGAAAAGCTATTTTGGAGAACAGTTAGTTGAATTTGGATTTCCAGTTGATGCAATAAAAAGAATTGAGGATTATAATGTAAAATTAATATCAATGGATATAGTGTTGAGTAAAAGCTATATTTTAGGACATTTGAATGATATTAAGACATTATTAGATGCATATGAAAAGGAATTGTTTGATAAAGCCATTAAGTCTATTTTTAGCTAATTTTATTTAAAAAGATATATTATTTCTAGTTACGAGGGGAAAATAAAATGGAAATTAAATTTAGTAGTATTCATAGTATTGATTTGGATCAAGGAAGTGTTAATTATAGGGATCATAAAAATGATTTTGAAGAGGCACTAAGTAGAATGCTTCAACAGATTAATATGCAAGAAAATTTAAAGAAATATATAGAAAAATCACAAGATACATTGGTTTTAAAAACTGCAAAAGAAGTTTGCAAAAAAATATATAAAAATGAACTAGATATAAATTCTTTTAATAAATATGCATATAAAATTGCATATCATCTATTGGAAATTGAATTATTTTTGGATGATAGACAACAAAAAACAATTGGAAATAGAATCCAAAGGGGAAGTTTGTTACAAGCAATTGTTTATAATGAAGAAAAGGAACGCTATGAATATTACCTTTCAAAGTTTGAACATGCTGAATTTTATAGTGAATTGGATTTTATAAAAACTATAGGAATACAAATAAAAAATACAAAAGTATATAAGTCATGTAGACTTATATTTAGTGTAAATGATGAAGATTGTATAGAATTCGAAGATGCTGAAGTTTATGTGAATAATAATGCAAAATATTGGAGTGGAGAATTTCTTGAGTTATCTGAAGCTAGTACAGATGAATATAATACGAAAACGTCTTTTAATGAAATAAGAAAATGTTTAAATATAAATGTTAAAAAGCAATATCCTGCTGATCATCCAATATTATTTAATGCTTTTTATGGATATTTTAAGAAAGAAAAGAGAACAATTAATTATTATGATATGTTAGATGAAATAATGGATGGTTACGTTGGAACTGATATGTCAAAAGATGATGTTGAAAGATTAAAGGCTAAATTAGAATCATTACCTAAAACAAAAAAATTTGATACACAATTTACTACAAATCCAGATGTTATTTCTGCAAAAATAAAACAAACATATGACGTTATTTCCGGTGTTGAATTAGTTTTGAACAGAAAAAATCAAATTGAAAATATAAAAGAAACTATTTCATCAGTAATTGAAAATGATGAAATGTACATAAAAATTAAAGTAACAGAACCTGATACGTTTAATGCTTTTAAGAGGAAGGAAGAGTAAAAATGCTAAAAAGTAATATCTTTTTCATTAATAAAAAACCTAATTATAGTGTAAATGAAACGTTAACAAAGGTAAATATTGTTGTAAAAGATATTGATTACATTATTGATAAGCAAGATATTATAAATCTTTTAAAATTAAAATTAGATAATGATAGCATAAAGTTAGTTGTAGATTCTAATGATGAAGATTTTAAAATTTTAAAGGAAGAAGATATTGATATAATAGATATGGAATATATTGAAAAAATAACTATTAATATAGAAAAAAATCCTGTTTATCATAATTTTAAAAAAATTGTTAATGTTTATGATATAAAATCATTTATTGAATTTTTAGATACACAATCTTATTTGAAATTAATGGAGAGTTTCAATATTTTATTAAAAAATGCTCAATATTTAATATTTAATTGTAATCAAGAAATATTAAAAACTCAAAATATTTCTATAGGAAATATTCGAAAAATTGATAAATATAATCGTCTTGAAAAAATAAATGCAATTGATAAAGAATTTAATTATAGAACTAGTACAAGTGTTAGTGATTTTAAGCTTTTACCAGAAGATTTTAAAATAGTAACAATTAATGAAATGGAAGAATTTAAAGAAATTAAGAAAAAATTTAATAAAATTACCGAATTGTTATCACTAGTCTATTTAACTGATTGTGTATTTGATGATAAAGATAATACGTATTATATGATTAATGGTATAAAATATACTTATACTAATTGTAAATGCTATGATATATATAATTGGGTATATCAGGAAAAGGACAATTATTTTGAAAAATTATATTTTACAAAAACTATTATAACGACTGTTTTTAATGGAATATTTAATAATAGTGTGTTAGCAGCATGTAAAGCAAATTATACATTATCATTAAAGAAAAATGTTGATAAATATTTTTATTTAAAAGAGAAATATGCAAAATTAATCATGGAAAATTGTGATAAATGTTCCGATATAATTAAGAGCTATATTGGTGATTTTACAAAAGATATTACTGCAATTTTCGGTTTTATTTTTACGGTAGTAATACTTAATATAGCAGGAAATAATAATTTGAAAGAAATTTTTGTTGGTGATATGAAAAAAGTAGTATATCTAATATTGTTTGGTTCTTACATTTCAGTAATTGTGTCTATTGCATTGAATGCTTTTAAAATGAACCAACTTGTTAAAGTAAATGAGCAATTAAAAAAGCAATATGATAGGCTATTTCCTGATGAAATAGGAAATGTTTTTGACGATGATTTTAATTCTATAAGAAAAAGAACAAATATTTTATCGATAATAATTGTATTTATTTGGTTGTTTATTATTACGGGAATGATAATAATTTTCAGAATTTATTTTTAAAATTAGGAACTAGTTATTGATAATATAGATGATATTTATAATTTGGTGTTGAATTTCGATAAGTAATCAAGACTGCAAAAAAATACAGAATATGATGTATCGTTTTCTTCATGAATGTTATGAGGAAGTAAGTGATTTATTATATATAAAAAGATAATTTAATAGAATTTTAGTAGGTAATTATTTTGTGATTTGAAATGAGGAAATAGTATGATAAAAGATTTATCCATATATACGGGACAGTTATGTTACAAAGATGTTGATTTTGAGTTTGTTTTTGATAGGAAAGAGTTAAGATTAATTCCACCTGTAGAAAAAATTGATAGAGATTGGTTAAAAAAACAAATTGTAAGAGGGCTCCTTACAGATAATATACCAATAATGAAAGAATCGTATTTAATAGGAAAATGTAATGAAAATAATAAAATAATAATTTTTATTACATAAAAAGATACACGAATTGATAATTATAATTCTGTTTTGGTTGTTAAATTGATAGGGTATATTTTATGTGACAGAGGAATAAATTATATAAATAGGGTTACTTTTAAAAGTCAGGAAATTAATTGTATTTATCCAATCAATCAGGCATATCAATTTATTTACGAAAAAATGGGGAAAGTATCATTAATAACAAAAGAATTTAATACAACACTTACGAAAGAACAAGAATTTGTAGTAAATAAAATAAAAGTAAAGTCTCATTTTTATATAACAACAAATACATGTAATACACTTATTGATAGCCCATTGTCTATAAATTCAGCATTGATTTTTGATTTTGAAAAAACAAATGATTATAAATTTATATTAAGGCTTTTTTATATTGCTAAACAATTTATACAATTTTTATGCTATAGAAGAGACGTTTATTTACCTAATGTTGATTTATATGCTCCTTATGAAAATGTTAAATATTTAAAATTTGCTACATTGCATATCATTGATGAATTACATTCTTGTGACTTGAATTCATTAAAAGAAAAACGATACATATCACAATCGCTAATTGTGGGATATGAAGGCAAGATTCTGGCAGATATTGCTGATAATTTGTTATATTTACGCCATTTGCCTGAAACATATAAATCTGGACGTTTAATTGACGCATCACGATTTATAATGATTATGGCAGCTTTTGAATGGGAGTTTAAAAGAATGTATCCTGATGGTATTCCTAAAGATAGTAATACAATTCAAATTGAAAATGAAGCGATGGAGGCAATTGAAGATCTAATAAATAAAAGTAAAGGAAAGTTAAAGAAAAAGTATAAGTTTTTAAAAAATTTAATTAGTTCTGACAATTTACAAAGTAAAATAATAAAAACAGGAAATGATTTCGATGATGCTATAGGAAATTTTGGAAAAAATCTATATGAACTTAATAATGAAATCTTAGATTATTCTAAAATGGGTGATCGTTTGGCTAATCAAAGAAATAATTTTGCACACGGAAATTTGAATAAGGATTTTATAGGTTTTTCTCTATTAGATTTAATTTATTTGGAATATATAATATATGCAATGCAATTAAGATATTATGGTATAAGTGACATAAATATACGAAAGGCAATAAATAATTTATTTAGGTTAAATTATTATATTGAATAATGATTTAAGTAATGAGGTATGGTATGTTACTTTTAGAAGTACTCAAGACATAAGGCTGAAAAAATTATAATCAATCACATATAAATAGAATTAATAGAAAGGAACGTATATTGTAAATGACTACTAAGATAAATTAGTTGCAATATACTAGGATAGTTTATGACAGGTATTTTATAGCCAGCGTTTCAAAAGTTTTATAGCGCATTAAGTAGCTTGGAAGCATTTGATAAAGAAAAAGATTTTTTGATAATATATCAAATCTTGATAAATTTTTTCTGAATATAGAAATATTACTTTCGTTATGAAAAAGTCCTTTACACACATTGAATATTTATCATTATATGAACAATATTTAAGAGAATATTTAACGGATCATTGGTTTGTAGAATCAAGAAATAGAATAACAAAAGAATTACCATTTTCATTACAAAAAAGAATAGAAATTACAGTTTATTATCCAAATAAAAGTGAATATATCTATTCTAATGTATTTATTGTAGAAAATGATATAAAGTTAGAAACTTTAATTGATTCTATTAGACATGAACTTACAAAAAAGAATCCAATCGAAGTATTTTTTTAGCAAAATTTACATTTTTTGAAACAAATAAAAAAATGAAGAGATAAATATTCTGTTACGATGCATTGAAGGAATAAATCAAATGAAAGATTTTTTAAACTTAATGTATAATAACATAGGAGACAAATGTAAACTTTGCGAAATACTAATAGAAAAAATAAATAATATACAGTTTAGTAGTAAACCAAATGATATGCTAACAATTAATGATTATATATTTTATCCAAATAAAAATATATTTTCACGAGGACAAAGATTAGCAGTATCATTTGGAATAAATAGTGAAGGGTTACAGCGTAAACTGTTATCTAGTTTTGTTAGTTTTTTTAAAATCAGTAATGATGATTATTTTGAAAAATTTGTATATATGAATTTAATATTTCAAACTGCTGATTTGATGCCTGTTAAGATGACGATATATAATGATGATACTTATACGTTTGATATTTTTCAAAGTGATATTAAAACTACATTTTATAGAAAAATTAATGAAACAGCACAGTTGATTTTAAACAGAAATGTCAAAGAAATTTATTTTATGGTTACATATACTCATACTTTGCTAAGTGAGAATATTTTTAATATGACAACAAGAGAAAGGCTTGAAATAAAACCCTAAAAATTAGCCAGAACTTGTTTACGATGTCAAAAATAGAGAAATAGATCAAGGTAAATTTGATTTTTATAAGTTGATTATTGATAAAACAAAGAATTTATAGAATGATTTGACACTTTGGCTATATGTTTTTCCAAAGGATAAAATAAGTTGTTTATTAAATCAAAATATATCTATTCTTCTCTATTTTGCAAACAACATTGCAGTTTGCTTTGATCAACAAGATATTTATACAAATTATTTTATTAATAAATATTATTCAATGTATGGTGAAGAAAATTTATCTGAATTAGATTTTTTGACTTATGTCAAAAAGAATATACAAAGAAATTATTTGATGGCAAAACGAGTAAGAGTGTAAAAAATAAAAAAGATTATCAAAAAGCAGTAAAATATTTAGAAAATTTTATTAAAATTTTTAAAAATGATTTAAAAGAGATAATCATAGATAAAAAGGAAGATGAAGACTTTTATATTTGTAATCTTGTTAAGAAATGTAATGGTTATGATATTTCTTTTTAATTTGAAAGTATTAGTATTAAAAAACTCATTCAGCTATTTGTTTATGTAAAAGAAATGGCATTAGGAGGAATTATTTTTATTGATGAGTTAGATACTAATTTACAAGATGTTTATTATATGTCTTATTAGAATATCTAATGAATTATGGAGAAGGACAATTATGTTTTACAACATATAATATAGGATCAATGGATTTATTAAAATAAGCAGTTTATAGAATTTTTATCAATGAATCATCAAATCTATTCATGGAAAAGAAACGAATATTATTTGCTATCTAAATTATGTAAAGAAGGAATGATAGAAGGTTCACTATTTAATATTGAAGCTATTGATTTTATTGGTATAATTGATTTAAGTGAGGAAGAATGATATGGAGTTACAATTTATTCTTTATGTAGAAATAAATAGAAAAAAATCAGGTGGATTATATTTATATAAAGTAAACTATTGAATATTTCTATAAGTTTGATTTTATACAGGTGAAAATTTCACCTGTATATATGAATGGTAAAATGAAAAAACTATTAATAAACTTATAAAGAAATATGAAAGTATGTCTTCAAATAATAAAAGTATTGGAATCTAAATTTTAAAATAGAAGATGAAAAGTTTTTAAAAAAAGTAAAAAATATTGTGAAGTTAATGGATATTATTTTGGGTGGTTTTGTAAAGATATAGAAAGAGATTATCTAGGAAAAAATGTATAAATAATATTTTTCTAATGATACAAGTAATATATGTCTTTTATTGGATAAAGTTATTAAAAAAATTAAAGCGACAACTATTAATATAATGACGCTTTTTTTGATTGATTTCATATTTAAAAATATTTTAACGATCTATTTTATGAATATAATCAATTAAATCTTGTATTTCCTTTGGATAAGTTAAATGACTATTTAAAACTTTTTTACCTAACTCATAGATTAGCTTGTCTTTTGATTTAGATGAACCAATATGATAAAAGTCTTTTACTTCCTGACTACAAATAAGATTTTCTTGTCTTAATTGATTAATTAAACAAAGTCCTTCAATCGATTTAACACGACTTAAGGCAACATAGAGTTGGCCATTATCAAATGAATAAGGAATAAGATTGACTTGATCATAAGTTTGACCTTGGCTTTTATGCATTGTAATAGCGTAAGCAAGTTTTAAAGGAATTTGATAAAAAGCACCTACTTTTTCTTTAGATAAATGATTATCTTCAATATCTCCTTCTTTTCTTTTAGAAAGTACATAGTTTTCTATGGCCCATTCATGATAACCAAAGGTTACAAGTGTTTTATTTGTATCTAAGAGAACGGTAACACTTTCATCTTCTAATTTATAAACTTTTCCAAATGAACCATTTTGATAAAGATTTTGTTCTGTATCGTTAATTAAAACCATCACACGAGCACCAATTTTTAAATGAAGTTCATCTAGAGTAGGTTTATCAGAATTTTTAACATCACCAACAATTCTTGAATGATAGACTTTAGCTTTGTAAGGTATTTTAGAAAGTCTATCATGATTGATTTGTTCAGCTTTTCTATTAGTTGCTGTAAGAATAATACCATTTTCAAAAAGAGTCTTTTGACAATGCGTATTAAAATAATGAACACATGAATAATCACCAATACGTGCTTTATTCAGTTCATGAATAAATTCAGGATTCTTTTGTCGTATGACTTGTTTTAATTCAACTGTTTGAAAATTTAAATCTTGTCAGTTTGTTGATTCAAAAGCATAACCTTTATGATAATTTTCATAAATTTCTTTTAATACTTCTAAATCATTATCTGTAGTAACAGGAGGTAGTTGGAAAAAGTCTCCAACAACGACGATTTGTTTACGAGATAATGAGTTTTCTTCTGCTTTCATAATTGTTCTTACAACAAAATCAAATAGATCAATACGACACATACTGATTTCATCAATAATAATAATATCACTTTCTTTTACCACTTGAGGAACTTTTTTAATATGTTTAACTACTTGAGGCTCTGGAGATACTTGAAAACAACGATGGATGGTAACACCTTGAATATTAATAGCAGCAATACCGGTAGGAGCACAAACAATAACATTTTTATTTTGTTTTTCCATTTCATTAATAAAAAGTTGTAAAACAAAAGATTTACCAGTACCTGCGCCACCTGTTAAAAAAACATTATTTCCAGATAATAATTGTTGATAAGTAAGCGCCAAATAAAATAGTGTATTTAAAAAAGTCGATTGAATTGATATAATAATCAATTTAGTCGGCTTTTATTTCAAATTCTTCTTTTATCTCTTCACTCCATGGTAAGAACCAGTCCAGTCTTCCTGGATCTTCAACCAGATTTTGTTGAGGTAAATAATCCAGGATGAATTCAATATAATCGTATGGATTAAGTTTATTGGATTTAGCTGTTTCAATCAGGCTGAATACTGCTGCACTTGCTTCAGCTCCTTTAGTAGAAGTTGAAAACAGCCAGTTCTTTCGACCAACTGTAAATGGTCTGATTGTACGTTCATATAATGAATTTGTCATAGGTACAAGACCATCTTCTAAAAATGAACGCAGTCCTGCCTCGTAATTCAAGGCATATTGTATAGCCCTTCCTGTTTTAGAAGCAGTTAACACCTTGTTTTGGTTATATTTGCACCATGAAAAGAAGTCATCAACTAATGGCTTTGATTTTTCTTGACGTATTTTTGCCTTTTTATCAGGTGATAATGTTTCGATTTGTTTTTCTATCGCAAACAGTCTGGCTATTTTTTCAACAGCTGTATTTGCGAGGGTATCTGATGCATTCTTCATATCTACAGGCAAAGCATCATAGAATTTCCTTCTGGCATGTGCCCAACAGTAAGCATTAGTCACACCATCTATATGGTTATATCCATAATAACCATCAGTGATGATAGTACCACCAAATCCTTTCAAAAATTCTTGAGGATTGGTTGCTTTTCTGTCAGGTCTGTAATCAAATATCTTAACAGGTCTTTTGCTTTCTTTGATACTTGAATATACCCACATGTACGATTTGGAAGTAGCCTTCTTACCTGGTTCATTCAATACCTGAACTGGCGTTTCATCACAATGTATGTGTGA
Organism: Faecalibacillus sp. H12; assembly: GCF_013361255.1. Classification (NCBI taxonomy): domain Bacteria; kingdom Bacillati; phylum Bacillota; class Erysipelotrichia; order Erysipelotrichales; family Coprobacillaceae; genus Faecalibacillus; species Faecalibacillus sp. H12. The sequence goes on from NZ_JABWDK010000018.1 coordinate 18,090, forward strand.
TTCCTTCATCATCAGTTCGTGCATCCTGTTCACCAATGGAATGAAATATTCCTTGGTGGCAATAATGATCCAGTTGGCCATGGTCGTTCTTGACAGCTCCATTCCTAATCGTTTCCATTCTGATTCCTGTCTGTATAAAGGCATATGATTTACATATTTATCGATAATCACTTGTGACAGTACACTTGGCGATGTATATGAATGTGGAACAACTGGTTGAGGTGTTCCTGCTTTAAGCATTACTGCCTTTCCTTTTTTTCTGCAGTTTCGACATTCATATGTTTTTCGATAAATATCTTTTACATAGAGTTTGGCTGGTTCATAAATAACTTCATGTCTTACAAACTCTTCACCCACATAAGATAGTTTAGAGCCACATTCCTCACATACTCTGTCTTTTTCATCAATATCATAAACTTTTTTTACATGTTTAAGATTGTCTAATTTGATATCAATTTTCCCTTTTTGTTTCTTTTTGGCTCTGGTATATGAGATATCTTCAAGCAGTTCAGGTTCACATTCATTTTCTGCTTCATCAAAAAGAGAAAGCTGATCCATAGAATGTGTTATCTTTTCACTCTTGGTACCAAACAGCTTTCTCTTTAAATAGGCATTTTCTTCACGCAAAAGTTCATTGTTGTTTTTTAAGTATTCATTTTCAGCTTTCAAACTGTCAATCGTACTGTTCAAAGATGCAATCGTAGCTTTCAATTCTTCAATAGAATGTGACAGGTTAGCCATTATCAAAGCTAAATTTTCAACTGTATCAGCCATCAAAAGCACCTCCATTTCATACATCTATTATACCATAAACAGGCATATCTTCCTATGAAATCAAGGCTTTACAGTACAACTTGTGGATAACTTTTCTGAATGGTTTTGGGCTGTACGATAGAGAGTCCTTCAAGCAGCCACCTGAACTGTTGAGAAGTTATTTCGAGTGCTTCTGATTCATCTCTGGGCCATTTAAATTTACCATTTTCAAGTCTTTTATAAAGTAATACAAAACCATCACCTTCCCAATACAGAGCCTTCATGGTCCTTGTATTTCTACCACAAAACAGAAACACAGAATTAGAAAAAGGATCAAGCTTGAAATTCTGTTGAACGATAGCTGAAAGACCATCGATCTGTTTGCGCATATCTGTATAGCCAACAGCTATATAGATATGTTCTGCTTTTGAAATATCACCAATCATAACAGCGACTTCAAAAGAGGCTCAATACTTTGGTAAGGCGTATCTGAATCAAGTTCAATTTTAATGCTTCCCTTGATAATGATAATCTTTTCATTATTGTGAGGTTGCTTTTCAACAGAAACAAAGGACACTTCATTCTTGTAGTTGTTTTCATTTATCTGATCACATAAAATATTTCTGATTTTTTGTTGATAATTATAATAAGTCGACGGCTTGATATTGTTTTTGTCACAGAAATCTTTGACAGATAAACCACTTTCCTTGCATTCTTTGATTTTAAAATACCAAAATTTATATTTTTCATTTTCGGTAAGTTCCTGTACTGTCATATAGTCTCTCTTCCTTTCCATATAGTTTTTGGAGAATATAAAAACTACAATATAGTTTATGGAGTCTCCACATTCTATATTGTAGTTCTTAAAATTCTATATTTTTATCCACTATTTTATTTGGCGCTTACGTTGATAAGCTTTATATTGATCTTTACTTAATGATATTTTATCTTTATTTTGTTTTCTTTGATTTGTTGTTTCTTGTTTTGAATGTAATGAACTTTTTTGATTATTTTGTTTTAAATAGGCTAAAGCTTCTTTTTTAGAATCAAAGCTTTTGAATTTAGCATCTTTAAAATGATCGACTTCTTTTTGACATTCTTCCCAAGTGTTATAAATACCAGGATGTCTTCCTTTTTTTACAGCATAATATTTCATGATATCACTCCTTGTTTCTATTATGACATATTTATAGCTTTTTGTAATGGGATAAAAATGATATAAAACTTGTGAAATGTTACACATAGCCTTATGTGTAACTTGTTTTTATTTTCACATGATACTAAAATATGTGTAGTTAGAAAAGAGGAGATTTAATTATGGCAAACAGATTTGTATTAAATGAAACAAGTTATCATGGAAAAGGAGCAATTGAATCAATTCCTGAAGAAGCAAAAGCAAGAGGATTCAAAAAAGCTTTAGTATGTTCAGATCCAGACTTAGTAAAATTTGGAGTAACAGCAAAAGTTACTGATTTATTAGATAAAGCAGGATTAGCTTATGAACTATATTCTAATATCAAACCGAATCCAACAATTGAAAATGTTCAACAAGGTGTTAAAGCATTACATGATGCTGGAGCAGATTATATGATTGCTATTGGTGGTGGTTCATCAATGGATACAGCAAAAGCAGTAGGTATCATTGATAAAAACCCTGAATTTGCTGATGTAAGAAGCCTAGAAGGTGTTGCACCAACTAAAAATCCTTGTACACCAATCTTTGCAGTTCCTACAACAGCTGGTACTGCTGCTGAAGTAACAATCAACTATGTAATCACAGATGTTGAAAAAGATCGTAAAATGGTATGTGTAGACGTACATGATATTCCAGTTGTAGCATTCGTTGACCCAGATATGATGTCATCAATGCCTAAAGGATTAACTGCTGCTACAGGTATGGATGCCTTAACTCATGCTATCGAAGGTTATATTACTAAAGGTGCTTGGGAAATGTCAGATATGTTCCATATCAAAGCTATCGAAATTATTTCTAAATCATTAAGAGGTGCAGTAGAAAATACGCCTGAAGGTAGAGAAGGTATGGCTTTAGGTCAATATGTTGCAGGTATGGGATTCTCTAACGTAGGTTTAGGATTAGTTCACTCAATGGCTCATCCACTTGGAGCTTTATATGATACACCTCATGGTGTTGCTAATGCTATCATCTTACCAACAGTTATGGAATATAATGCACCATATACTGGTGAAAAATATAAAGACATTGCAGAAGCAATGGGTGTAGATACTACTGGTATGTCTCAAGAAGAATATCGTAAAGCAGCTGTAGATGCAGTTAAACAATTATCTAAAGATGTTGGTATTCCAGCTGACTTAAAAGAAATCGTTAAAGAAGAAGATTTACAATTCTTAAGTGAATCTGCTTTAGCAGATGCTTGCTGTCCAGGTAACCCAAGAGATACAAGTGTAGAAGAAATCAAAGAATTATATAAATCATTATTATAATAATAAAACAGTCCTCAATGAGGGCTGTTTTTTTGTTTTAAAATTTAAAAAAAGAAAATTTTGTTATTAATTTCACAATAAAGTTGACTTTTTATGAGGTTTCAATATAATTCTTTTTACATGTTAAAAAGGGGAAATTCGATGGAAAAAAATAAAAAATCAAGTTTTTCAGGCCGTTTAGGATATGTTATGGCGGTTGCTGGTTCGGCTGTTGGATTAGGAAACATTTGGCGTTTTCCATATCTTGCGGCTAAATATGGTGGAGGTACTTTTTTATTTACTTACGTTATTTTAGCGTTAACAGTTGGTTTTGCTTTACTTGTAAGTGAAACAGCATTAGGAAGAAAGACCGGAAACAATCCAATCAAAGCATATAAAATCTTAGGAGCAAAAAAATTAAAGATTGGTGGTTGGTTGAATTCAATTATTCCAATGTTGATAGTTCCTTATTACTGTGTTGTTGGTGGTTGGGTATGTAAATACTTATTTGAATATTTAAGAGGATCAAGTCATATCTTGACACAAGATACCTATTTTTCAAATTTTATTGCTAATCCAATTAGTCCAGCTTTTTGGTTAGTTGTTTTTGCAGTATTAACTTTTATTGTGGTTATTAAAGGTGTAGAAAAAGGAATTGAAAAAGTAAGTAAGATCTTAATGCCTATTTTAGTAGTGATAGCTATTTTTATTTCAATTTATGGTTTAATGACACCAGGGGCTATTGAAGGTTTAAAATATTATATCATTCCTGATTTTTCTAAATTCAGTATTATGACAGTCATTGCTGCGATGGGGCAAATGTTCTATTCTTTATCGATTGGAATGGGAATTTTATTTACTTATGGTTCTTATATGAAAAAAGATGTTGATATGGAAAAAGCAATTTCTCAAGTAGAAATTATGGATACGTTGATTGCTTTTTTAGCGGGGTTAATGATTATTCCTGCAGTCTTTGCATTTTCAGGAAAAGATAGTTTAAATGCTGGAGCATCTTTAATGTTTATTACAATGCCAAAAGTATTTAATTCACTTCAATTAGGTGGATTTATTGGTGGTGTATTCTTTTTACTTGTCTTATTTGCTGCTTTAACATCAGCTATTTCTTTAATGGAATGTTCAGTCGCAACTTTAATGGAACAATTCCATATTTCTAGAAAAAAAGCAGCTTTAGCAATGATTATTGAAATGTTAGCTTTAGGAATTCCTATTTCACTTGGCTATGGTGTTTTAGGATGGATTCAACCATTAGGAATGACTTTATTAGATTTCTTTGATTTTGTCACAAATTCATGTATGATGCCAATTTCAGCGTTATGTACAGCTTTATTAATTATTTTTGTAACAAAATTAAAAACAATTTCAGATGAAATTAAAATATCATCTGCTTTTAAAAGAGAAAAAGTCTATAATTTTGTGATGAAATATATTTGTATTCCAACATTATTAATTATTTTATTAAGTTATATTTTATCAACATTTGGAATTATTACGTTATAAAAAAGCTTTTTTAAGCTTTTTTTCTTTTTGGACATAAAAAAGACATTTTTTATGTATATAATATATTAGAAATAAAATGAGCTTTTGTATTTGTCAAATAAAACATTTGTGCTATAATTTATTTGTTTAATTATGCCTAAGTGTAAAGGAGGATGTCTTTATGGACAAAATAAGTGAAAAGATAAAAGCAGCCCGCATTGCCAAAGGCGTTACAATAGAGGAAGTCGCAGAAGCAACATTGTTATCTGTTAATATCATTAAAGATATAGAAGACGGTGCTTTTGAACGATTTGTTGGAGACGAGCTATATGTAAAAATGTATCTTAAAAAAATAGCAAGATACTTAGAAATAGATGAGACGATTGCTGATGATTATTATGCAATTACGAGAGAAATTAAAAAGGCTGATTTAAAAGATTTAGAAAATAAAAAAGAAGATATAGGATCTGTTACTTTTGTAGATAAAGTAAAAAATATTCAACCAACTAAAAAACAACCGACAAGAAAGGGAGTTTATGAAGATCACTATATCTTAAGATATGTTAAATATGCAATTGTCATTATTATTGTCATTGCTATTATTATTGTACTTGGATATTCATTTGTCTTTATGAAATCAAATGATTCATCATTTAAAAATAGTAATACATCTAAAACAGAAACAAGTGAAACTTTAAAGAAGAAAACAACAGAAACAGATAAAAAGAAAACAACAGAAACAGATAAAAAGAAAACAACAAAATCTGATACAACGAAAAAAGATGAACAAACATCTACTGAAATAACTTTTACTAAAAATGCTGATGGTGATTATAGTTTTAAATTACCTGATGGATATGATCAAGAAACTTTTAAATTAAAGGTAGACTTTACATTTGCGACAACTGTTGATCTACATGTTAATGGTGATCCTAACAGTTATCAAACTGATACATTTAAAAAAGGTGTTTATAGTAGTAATCTTGCTAATATTTCAGCATCAGATGCTTTAAAAGATGATTCTGCATGTGAAAGTGTTGAATTAGAATTTAATGTGAATGATTTCCAATATTTGGAATTTTCATATAGTTGGAACTTAGGACATCGTTATTATATTAATGATCAAAAAATTCCATTAGAAGAAAATGATCATTATGGAACAAGCTCTAATGGTAGAGTAAGAACATTTAAATTAACGATGGTCAAATAATGAATTTACCTAATAAATTAACGATTACAAGAATAATCCTTGTTCCAATTCTTATTCTTATTTATATGTTTCCTTATGCAACGTTTGGAATCAATGTACCTATGTATCATATTTTGAATGCTGATATTTCACTTGTTAATATTGTTATCTTTATTATTTTTGCAGTTGCTTCGTTAACTGATTATTTTGATGGACAAATTGCAAGAAAATCTAAATTAATTACGACTTTTGGTAAGTTTGCTGATCCGATTGCAGATAAACTATTAATTAATACGATTTTTCTTTTACTAGCAAGTGATGGAACAATTTCTATCATTATTCCTATTATTATGATTTCTAGGGATACGATCGTAGATGCCATTCGTTTGGTGGCTGCTAATAAACAAGTTGTTATTGCAGCAAAATATTTAGGAAAATTAAAAACTGTGACACAAATGATCAGTGTGATATTCTTATTATTAAATGATTTTCCTTTTTCAATCATTCATTTACCAATTGGTCAAATAAGTGTATGGATTGCTTGCGTGATTTCAATAGTAAGTGGTATGGATTATTTTATGGATAGTAAAGATATGTTAACGGAGTCAATGTAATGAATGAACTTGCTGAATTATTAATAAAAAATAATATTTCTATTGGAACTGTAGAAAGTTTTACAGTAGGAAATTTTGCGACAATGCTAGGAAATATTCCTGGCATTTCTAAGGTTTATAAGGGTTCTTTAGTCACTTATCAAAGTGAAACGAAAGAAAGGCTTTTAGGAATTGAACATCCATTGATTGAAAAGTACGGTGTTGTTTCTAAAGAAATTGCTACTTTAATGTGTGTTAATGGTAAAAGTATTTTAGATGTTGATCTATGTGTTTCTTTTACAGGAAATGCTGGACCGGATGCAATGGAAGGAAAACCAGTAGGAGAAGTCTATATTGGTATTGCTTATGAAGATGTTGTTGTTTATAAATTAAATTTAGAAGGTAGTCGAAAAGAGATTGCTTTAAAGGCAATAGATTTTGCTCAAAAGAAAGTAATTGAAAAAATTTTAAAAAAATAAAAGAAAAAATGAAAAATAAAGCATATATAGGAATAGGAGGTATTATTTATGGCTGGAAAAAAAGAAGTAGAAACAAAAGATGCTAAAAAAGCACAAGCATTGAATGATGCAATCAAACAAATTGAAAAGCAATTTGGAAAAGGTTCTGTTATGAAGCTTGGAGATCGTGCAGCTGTTGATGTGGCTGTTATTCCAACAGGTTCTTTAACACTTGACATGGCTTTAGGAATAGGTGGTTATCCTAAAGGAAGAATTATTGAGATTTATGGTCCAGAATCAAGTGGTAAGACAACACTTACATTACATGCGATTGCTGAAGTGCAAAAACAAGGTGGTACAGCTGCGTTTATTGATGCCGAACATGCCATTGATCCTGTTTATGCTAAAAACCTAGGAGTTAATATTGATGAATTGATTCTTTCGCAACCAGATAGTGGTGAACAAGGTTTAGAAATTGCTGAAACACTTGTACGTTCTGGAGCTATTGACTTAGTAGTTGTTGACTCTGTTGCTGCACTTGTTCCTCAAGTAGAATTAGATGGCGAAATGGCTGATCAACAAATGGGATTGCAAGCAAGATTGATGTCTAAAGCTTTACGTAAACTTTCAGGGGTTATGAATAAAACAGATTGTACAATTATTTTCATTAACCAATTACGTGAAAAAATTGGTGTTATGTTTGGAAATCCAGAAACGACTACTGGAGGAAGAGCTTTAAAATTCTATTCTTCTGTGCGAGTAGAAATCAGAAGAAGTGAAGTAATTAAAAATGGTACGGAAATTGTTGGGAATAAAGTCAATATCAAAGTTGTTAAAAATAAAGTGGCACCACCATTTAAATCAACACAAGTCGATATTATTTATGGTAAAGGTATTTCAAGAGATGGTGAAGTCTTGGATTTAGCAGTTGATAAAGATATTGTTGATAAATCCGGTGCTTGGTATGCTTATAAGGGTGAAAAGATTGGACAAGGACGTGAAAATGCAAAACGATATCTTGTTGAACATCCTGATATAATGAATGAAATTACGGAAGCAATTAAAGCTTCATTAATGCCTGTAGAAGAAGAGGAATTGTAAAAATTCCTCTTTTTAACTTGTTATTGTCAAAATAAGCAATTTGACATATAATATACTTGTGCGCAAAACACGTTTAATAAACATAGTAAAGACTATGTAAATATTAATTATTATAACCGAAACAAACGGTGAATGATTGGATAATCAATCATAAAAAATGTGCATAGAGAAAATGGAGGGTGGAATATGCCAGGTTTAAATATTGCCACTATTTTATCCTATGTTCTAGCTGTCGCTGTTGGGGTTCTTATTTATTTTGTATATGCAAAACTAAATATTTCAAAAGCTAATGTAAGTGCTCAAAAGATTATTGACGATGCAACGAGTAAAGCTGATAATCTAGTTAAAGAAGCTATTTTGGATGCTAAAACTCAAGCTTATGAATTAAAATTAGAAGCAGAAAAAGAAATTAAAGAACAAAAACAAGAAATTACTGAACTTGAAAATAATCTTTCAGAACGTGAAAAAGGTATTGAACGAAGAGATATTGCTGTTCAAGGTAAAGAAGACGTTCTTGAACAAAGAATTAAACAATTAGATATTAAAGAAGCTGGAATAGATAAATTAGAGGCTGAATTAAAAAATAAAATTGATTCTAAAGTTGTTGAATTAGAAAAAGTTGCCGCTATGTCAGCAAGAGAAGCTAAGGAAGAATTGTTCAAACAAGTTGAACAACAAATTTCATTAGAAATGTCTGCTTACATAAAAGAACAAGAAGAAGAAGCTAAAAGTAAAGCTGCTGATATGTCTAGAGACATTATTGCCAATGCAATTAATCGATACGCTCAAGAAGAAGTTACTGAAAGAACAGTAACTGTTGTTGATCTTCCAAGTGAAGAAATGAAAGGACGTATCATTGGACGTGAAGGTCGTAATATTAAAGCAATCGAACAAGCAACAGGTGCAGATTTAATTATTGATGATACACCTGAAGCAATTACGATTTCTTGCTTTGATCCAGTAAGAAGAGAAGTTGCTCGTTTATCATTAGAAACTTTAATTAGAGATGGACGTATTCAACCAGGAAGAATCGAAGAAGTTGTTGATAAAACAAGAAAAGAATTAGATGAAGTTATTAGTAAAACTGGAGAAAATGCAATTTTTGAATTAGGTATTTCTCGTATTGATAAAGAAATTGTTAAACAAATTGGTAAATTAAAATATCGTACAAGCTATGGTCAAAATGCGCTTCAACATTCATTAGAAGTTGCACATTTAGCAGGAATTATGGCTGCTGAATTAGGATTAAATCAACAATTAGCTAAACGTGCAGGTCTATTACATGATATTGGTAAAGCAATGGATCATGAAATGGAAGGAAGCCATGTTGAATTAGGTGCAAAATTCGCAAAAAAACATGGAGAACATCCAACTGTTATTAATGCAATTGCTTCACATCATGGGGATGTACCAGCAACAAGTGTTATTTCTATTTTAGTAGCTGCTGCTGATACATTATCAGCTGCTAGACCAGGAAGTCGAAGTGAAACAATTGAAAATTATATTCAAAGACTTGAAAAACTTGAAGAAATGGCTAAAAGCTTTGATGGTGTCGATCGTGTCTATGCAATTCAAGCAGGACGTGAAATTCGTATCGTTGTAAAACCTGATAAAGTGGATGATTTAGCAAGTCATAAGATTGCACGTGATATTAAGACAAAGATTGAAGAAGAATTAACTTATCCAGGACATATTAAAGTTACTGTTATAAGAGAAATTCGTGCGAGTGAAATTGCAAAATAAAAGGGAAATCAATTCCCTTTTTTTTTATATATGTTAAAATGTCTTTACGAAATGAGGAAAGAAAATGAAAGTTTTATTTATAGGAGATATCGTTGGAAATGTAGGACGACAAATGATAGAAGATTATCTTTATCGTATTCGAAAAGATTATCAAATTGATTTTGTAATCGCAAATGTTGAAAATGCAACACATGGTAAAGGATTAAATAGAAAACATTATGATTTCTTTACTTTTGAAGGTGTTGATTGTATGACAATGGGGAATCATACTTTTGATAAAAAAGAACTTCTTGATTTTATTGATGAAGCTGATCGCCTTGTTGTTCCTTTCAATCAACCAAGTATTTTACCAGGAGTCCATACAAGAGTATTTAATGTTAAAGGTACAAAAATAAGAGTAACCAATGCACTTGGATGTGTCTTTATGGATAACCGTTATTCGAATCCTTTTGATCATATTGATGATTATCTAAACCTTGAACAAGATATTCATATTATTGATATTCATGCAGAAGCAACTAGTGAAAAAATAGGTTTAGCTTATTATTGTAAAGATAAAGTACAAGCAGTCTTAGGAACACATACACATGTACAAACAGCAGATGAAAGAATTATTGATAAAAAAGTAGCATTTATTTCTGATGTAGGAATGACAGGACCTTATTTAAGTTCTTTAGGGTGTGATTTAGATAGTGTGATTACGCGTATGAGAGGTTTAAGTTCAAAATTTTTAATTTCTGAAAATTCAGGACAGTTTGCAGGTATCGTGATTGAATTTAATGACAAACACCAACCTATCTCTATTGAAAGAGTTTTGATCAATGATGATCACCTATATCGAGCATCTTAGGATGCTTTTTTTGTTATTTTTTTAATGATAATTCATATAGTGAATTAGGAGGCAAAAATATGGGAATAATTAAAGTATCTTCAACATCTGTTCCTAATCACGTTGCAGGAGCAATAGCATCATTAATGAGGGAACAAGATAAACTTATGATTCAAACAATTGGTGCAGCAGCACTTAATCAAGCAATTAAATCAATTGCAATTGCTAGAGGATATATTATACCGACAGGTAAAGAGCTTATCTGTATTCCTTCTTTTCATGATTTAATGGTCGATGATAAAAGGATTACTGCCTTAAGACTTGTAATAGAATTACGTTAATTTTTAGTGAAAAGGGTTTCTTTTTTTAAAAATTCATTGTATAATACTGACATGTAAATGGAGGTTTTTTAAAATGGCAAAATGTAAATTATTAATGCAAACAGGACAAGTTCAAAAAATTATTGATTTCTTTGATGGATATTCAGATGATAAAGTATCATGTAAATATATTAAAAAAGTAGGAATCAAAGCTGAATTTGAATGTGAAACTGAATTATCACCTGAAGAAGCAGCAGGTCATTGTAAAGGAGTATTTAAAGGAACCCCAGAAGGTAAAGTATTATACTTCTCAATTCAACCAGACGGATTCTTTGGATAAGATAAAAATGATAAGGACTGATAAGTCCTTATTTTTTTCTAGCCAAAAGATAACTTTATGTATATAATAGGAAAGAAATGTGGTGAAAAAATGAAAGATTATAGTGAATATTTTAAAGGGCCAAATTTAAAAGAGGCTCAAAAAAGAAGTAGAAAACAAGTTGATCATTTAAAAGATGCTTTTGAAATACCTAGTGATATGGTAAGTGTAGGTAAAGGAAAAACTTATTATATTCATACTTATGGTTGTCAAGCGAATGAACGTGATGGTGAAACATTAGCAGGTATTTTTGAAATGATGGGATATACAGTTGCTAAAGAAATCGAAGAGGCAGATGTCATTTTATTAAATACTTGTGCTATTAGAGAAAATGCAGAAGAAAAAGTATTTGGGAAAGTAGGTTATGTTAAAAACTTAAAGAAGAAAAAACCGAATCTTATTTTTGGTTTATGCGGTTGTATGGCACAAGAAGAAGTTGTTATTAAAAGAATATTAGAAAAACACCCGCATATAGACTTAATCTTTGGAACACATAATATTCATCGTTTACCAACTTTATTAAAAGAAGCAATGTTTAGTAAAGAAATGGTTGTAGAAGTATGGTCTAAAGAAGGGGATGTTATTGAAAATACGCCTGTTACACGTGCTAATGGACATAAAGCATGGGTCAATATCATGTATGGATGTAATAAATTCTGTACGTATTGTATTGTGCCTTATACAAGAGGAAAAGAACGTTCTCGATTAATGGATGATATTATTGAAGAAGTTAAAGGATTAAAAGCAGATGGGTATCAAGAAATCACTTTACTTGGACAAAATGTCAATAGTTATGGAAAAGATTTAGAAGAAGACTATGATTTTGCGACTCTTTTAGAAGAAGTTGCTAAAACTGGAATTGCACGTATTCGTTTTACAACAAGTCATCCATGGGACTTCTCTAGAGAAATGATTGAAATCATTAATCAATATGATAACATCATGCCTTATATCCATTTACCAGTACAATCAGGAAATACAGAAATCTTGAAATTAATGGGTAGAAGATATACAAGAGAACAATATTTAGAACTTTTCCACATGATTAAAGAAGTGATGCCAGATTGTTCAATTACAACAGATATTATTGTTGGTTTCCCAAATGAAACAGAAGAACAATTCCAAGATACACTTTCTTTATATGAAGAATGTGAATACGATTTAGCCTATACATTTATCTATTCTCCTCGTGAAGGAACACCTGCTGCTAAAATGCAAGACAATGTGCCATTTGAACAAAAACAAGACCGTTTAGAAAGATTAAATGAAGTTGTTAAAGAAAAAGCTTTAAAACAAAATCAACGCTTCTTAAATCAAGTTGTGGATGTTTTAGTAGATGGTCCATCTAAACGTGATGAAACAATGATGACAGGATATACTGCACATCAAAAATTGATCAACTTCAAAGGGCGTAAAGAAGATATTGGTAAAATTGTGCCTGTAAAAGTCACAGAAGTAAAAACTTGGGCTTTAAAAGGTGAACAAGTTGACTAGAATTGAAGAGCTGGCTAGAAAATTAAATCAAGAAATTTTAGCTTTAGAAGTTGTTCAAGAATATCAAAAGTATGAAAAACTTGTTTTAAATGATGAAAAACTTAAACAATTAGAAAAAGAATTAAAAGTATTACAAAAAAAGATTGTCAATCAAAAAGCAAAACAGGATGATCGAGTTACAAAAACAATTCAAGAATATCAAGAAAAAAAAGCATATTATGAAAATCATCCATTAGTTGTTAATTATTTATATTTACAAAATGAAGTGAATGAAATCTTACAAACAATCAATCAACAAATGAATAATGCCTTAAAGTAGGGAAACCTACTTTTTCTTTTTATTATTGACTTATTTAAATTTGGGGATTATAATTTTTCAAAAATATAGAAAGAATAAGGAGATAAAAAAATGGCATTTTACTTTGAAGAACCATCGCGTACTTTTAATGAATATTTATTAGTTCCAGGATACTCATCAGCTGAGTGTCGTGCTGAAAACGTAAGTTTAAAAACACCATTAGTTAAATTTAAAAAAGGTGAAGAACCTGCATTATCACTAAATGTTCCATTAGTTTCAGCAATTATGCAAGCTGTATCTGATGACAATATGGCAATTGCCTTAGCTAAAGAAGGTGGAGTTTCATTTATTTATGGATCTCAATCAATCGAAAGCCAAGCAGCTATGGTAAGACGTGTTAAAAATTATAAAGCTGGATTCGTTCCAAGTGATTCAAACTTATCACCTGAATCAACTTTAAAAGATGTTTTAGATTTAAAAGAAAAAACTGGACATTCAACAATGGCAGTTACAGCAGATGGAACTGCTAACGGTAAATTATTAGGAGTTGTTACTGGAAGAGATTATCGTATTTCTCGTTTATCAATGGATACAAAAGTTGAAACTTTTATGACACCATATGATAAACTAATTTGTGCAGATTTAGGAACATCTCTTAAAGAATGTAATGATATGATTTGGGATAACAAATTAAATTCATTACCTGTAGTAGATGCTGAACAAAGATTACATTATTTCGTATTTAGAAAAGACTATGAAAATAGAAAAAATAATCCAAATGAATTATTAGATGAAAATAAACGTTACATTGTTGGTGCTGGAATCAACACACGTGACTATGCTACACGTGTTCCTGCATTAGTAGAAGCTGGTGCTGATGTTTTGTGTATCGATTCATCTGAAGGATTCTCAGAATGGCAAAAATTAACAATCGATTGGATTAGAGAAAATTATGGTGATACTGTTAAAGTAGGTGCCGGTAACGTTGTTGATGCAGAAGGATTTAGATTCTTAGCTGAATGTGGTGCTGATTTCGTTAAAATTGGTATCGGTGGAGGATCAATTTGTATCACTCGTGAACAAAAAGGTATTGGTCGTGGACAAGCTACAGCAACAATCGAAGTAGCTAAAGCAAGAGATGAATACTTTAAAGAAACAGGAATTTATGTACCAATTTGTTCAGATGGTGGTATCGTTCATGATTATCATATGACATTAGCCTTAGCGATGGGTTCTGATTTTATTATGCTAGGTAGATATTTCTCAAGATTTGATGAATCTCCTACAAATAAAGTTCAAATTAATGGACAATATATGAAAGAATATTGGGGTGAAGGTTCTGCTCGTGCTCGTAACTGGCAACGTTATGATATGGGTGGAGATGCTAAACTTTCTTTTGAAGAAGGCGTAGATTCTTATGTACCATATGCTGGAAGTTTAAAAGATAACGTTGGTTTATCATTATCAAAAATTAAACATACAATGTGTAACTGTGGTGCTTTAACAATCCCTGAATTACAACAAAAAGCTAAAATCACTTTAGTATCAGCTACTTCAATTGTTGAAGGTGGCGCACATGATGTTGTGTTAAAAGACGCTAAAGAACAAAAATAAGACTTCGTTGAAGTCTTTTTTTTATTTTTAGACATATTGTTATATGGGGTGACAAAATGGCTGGTAAAGTGTATGAAATCATGACCAAGGCAACTTTATCAAAAGGAACGAAAAAAACGATTTCTAAATATGATTATGTTGTTAATGAGATTGATAAAATACTAGGATGTTGGATTTGTAATCATCAATATCAAGGAATCATTAGGGAGCATCAACCATTTATAGAAGGAAGTTTTGATTTGCATATTTGGTATAGTCATTTAAATGAAAGTTATTTATTAAAACAACAAGTGCATTACCAAGATGCTATTGATTTAAATATGAAAGATCATCAACTCAGTCAAAATGATCAAATTATTGTTGAAAGTCAATACTTACCTCGATGTATCCATGCAACCTTAGAAAATAAAACAATGCACATCGAAATAGAAAAACAAATGTCTTTAAAAATCATTGGTAATACAACAATTCTTGTAGAAAGTAAAACAAACGATGAAGAACTTGAAATGAAAATTAATCCCGATTTCATAACATAGAAAGATGTTTCTTTCTATGTTATAATAATCAACGAATTAGAATGAGGTGTAAAAATGAAACAAAAATACAGTCCAATGATGATGCAATATTTAGGTATCAAGGAACAAAATAAAGATTCTATTGTGATGTTTAGATTAGGGGATTTCTATGAAATGTTCTTTGATGATGCGATGATTGTTTCTAAAGAACTAGAACTTGCTTTAACAGGGAAAAATGCCGGCGCTAAAGAAAGAGTTCCAATGTGTGGGGTTCCTTTTCATAGTGCGAGTGGATATATTCAAAAATTAGTAGATAATGGACATAAAGTCGCGATTGTTGAACAATTAACAGATCCTGGAAAAAAAGGTATTGTTGAACGTGGTGTTGTTCAAATTGTCACACCAGGTACTATTTTTGATGAATCGATGACAAAGAATAAAAATAATTATATCGCGTGTATGATGATTTTTGATTTTGTTTATACGCTTGCTTTTTGTGATATTACAACAGGTGAATTTCAAGTCATCAATATTGATAAAAAGGATCATCTTTTAAATAATCAATTAGCTTCGATGGAAGTTAAAGAAATTGTTGTTAAAAGTGATTGTACATATAACTTTAATGATTCAATTATGGTATCTCATTATGATAATGAAACATTTAATGAAAAATATCGAGATATTTTTCATAATATAAAAGATTTAAAAGAAATCAAAGTATCTACTTTATTATTAAATTATTTAATTGAAACACAAAAAAGAGACTTGGAACATCTTCAAATGATTGAAGAAATCAATAATCAAGATTTTATGACAATGGATCTTTATACTAAAAAATCATTAGAATTAACTGAAAATTCTAAAGATCATGAAAAATATGGTTCCTTATTTTGGTTATTAGATATGACAAAATCAGCAATGGGAGCAAGACTTTTAAAAAATTATATTGATCGACCACTTTTAAAAAAAGAAGCCATAGAAGAAAGATTAGATATTGTTGAAATCTTTACTCAACAATTTATTCAAAGAGAAAGTATTAAAGAAATATTAAAAGAAATCTATGACTTAGAAAGACTATCAAGTCGTATTGCTTTTGGAAACATTAATGCAAGAGATTTAAAATGGATTGCTTCTTCTTTAAAAGTCTTACCAGAATTAAAACAACAACTTTATTCATTCAATGAACCTTTAACAGATCAATTAGCCAATCAAATCATTGATCTATCACATATTACAAAACTCATTGATGATGCTATTATTGATAATCCTCCTCTTACGATTAAAGAAGGAAATATTATCAAAGATCATTTTAATGAAGAATTAGATGAATTACGTTATTTAAGAGATCATGGAAAACAATGGTTAGTTGATTTTGAACAAAAAGAAAGAGAAAAAACAGGTATTAAAAACTTAAAAGTTGGGTATAATCGTGTCTTTGGTTATTATATTGAAGTTACAAAAGGAAGCTTAGATCTTGTTAAAGATGAATTCGAATATACAAGAAAACAAAGTTTATCGAATGCAGAAAGATTTATTACGCCTGAATTAAAAGATATGGAAAGTAAGATTTTATCGGCACAAGATAAAATTCAAAAATTAGAATATGTTTTATTTACTCAAGTTAGAAATGAAATCAAAAAAGAAGTCCATTTGATTCAAGATGTTTCGAAAATT
Source organism: Faecalibacillus sp. H12 (assembly GCF_013361255.1). Classification (NCBI taxonomy): domain Bacteria; kingdom Bacillati; phylum Bacillota; class Erysipelotrichia; order Erysipelotrichales; family Coprobacillaceae; genus Faecalibacillus; species Faecalibacillus sp. H12. The sequence continues at coordinate 34,989 of NZ_JABWDK010000018.1, forward strand.
ATCGCGCGTGTAGATGTTTATCAATCTCTTGCAATGTTAGCAAGTGAAAATAGTTATGTAAGACCTGTCTTTAATGATCAAAAAATCATGGATATTAAAGAAGGTAGACATGGTGTCATTGAAAAAGTCATGGGGCATGGTAAATATGTACCTAACGATGTTTCAATTGATGAAAATTCACCAGTTGTCTTAATTACAGGGCCAAATATGGGTGGTAAATCGACTTATATGAGACAAGTAGCTTTAATTGTTATTATGGCGCAAATTGGTTCGTTTGTTCCTGCTAAATATGCGAATCTTACAATCTTTGATCAAATCTTTACGCGTATTGGAGCAAGTGATGATTTAATTAGTGGTCAATCAACTTTCATGGTAGAAATGTTAGAAGCGAATAATGCTTTACGTTTTGCTAGTGAAAAATCGTTGATTTTATTTGATGAAATTGGTCGAGGAACAGCAACTTTTGATGGAATGGCTATTGCCCAGGCAATGATTGAATATATTGCCAGTGAAATTCATTGTATGACATTATTTTCAACCCACTACCATGAACTTACATTTTTAGAAGATAAAGGTCTTGGCATCCAAAATGTTCATGCTAGTGCTAGAGTAGATAATGATCATTTAGTATTTGAATATTTAATTAAAAAAGGACGTTCTAATAAATCTTATGGGGTCAATGTGGCTAAACTTGCTAAATTACCAGATGAAGTAATCAATCGTGCTAATTTAGTATTAGAAACACTTGAAGAAAATAACGTAGAAGATTGTTTAATTGAAGAAAAACAAGTTCAAGTTATTGAAAAAGAAAGTGAAGTTGAAAAATATTTAAAGACAATTGATCCAATGGCTTTATCACCATTAGATGCTTTGTCAACTTTAATCGAATTAAAGAAATTAGTAAAGTAGAGGTGGCCTATGAAAATAAAACAACTTGATGATATTTTAGCAAATAAAATAGCAGCTGGTGAAGTCATTGAAAGACCAGCAAATGTTGTCAAAGAATTAGTTGAAAATAGTATTGATGCCTCTTCTTCTAAAATAGATATTATTATAGAAGAAGGAGGAATGAATTTAATTCAAATTATTGATGATGGATCAGGAATGGATAAAGAAGATGCATGTCTTTGTTTTTCAAGACATGCAACAAGTAAAATCTATAATGATCAAGATTTATTTTGTATTCAAACATTAGGCTTTAGAGGCGAAGCTATTCCTTCCATTGCTTCTATTTCTCGTTTTGTTTTAAAAACCAGTGATGGAAGTCAAGGATCAACAGTAATTTATGAATTTGGTAAATTTATTGAACAAAAACAAAGTGATCTTAATAGAGGAACAAATATTTCTGTTTCAAAGCTTTTTCAAAATGTACCAGCAAGATTAAAATATGTAAAATCTGTCAATGCTGAATTTGCACATATACAAAATTATGTAGAAAGACTTTCTTTATCTCATCCAGATATTGCTTTTACTTTAATACATAATGATAAGATGACTTATAAAACAAATGGAAATGGAAATTTATTAGAAGTTATTCATCAGATTTATGGGTTATCTGTGGTTAAAAATATGTTGAATTTAAAAGCTGGAAATGATGAATTTCAAATAGAAGGTTTTATTGGCAAAATTGAAGTGAATAGGGCAAGTAAGAATCATATTGTTACGATGGTCAATCATCGTATTGTTAAAAATCAAGTAGCAATCGATGCTATTAATCAAGCATATCGTAAATATTTAGCAGATAATCGTTATCCTATTGCAGTCATCAATATTGAAATTGATCCTTATTTAGTGGATGTCAATGTTCATCCAAGCAAGTTAGAAGTTAAGTTTTCTAAAGAATACGAATTAAAACAATTAATTTTTGATGCGGTATCTAAAACTTTAGAAAATGTAAATTTAACCTATCAAGTTAAAGAAGAAAGACCAATCTTTAAACCACAACTAGATCAAATGGATCTAGATATTGATTTTAGACAAGAAATTCCTACAAAGGTTCAAGAAAAACCACAAGCTTCATTTATTCAAGAAAAAAAACAACCACTATTTGTACATGAAGAAAAAAATGAATATATAACAGAACCTGTAGAAAAGCTTGTTGAAGAACCTATCCAACTTGAAAAAGTTGAAGTGTCTTTAAAAGAAATGAAAAAGAAAATATTTGTAAAAGCACAAATTCATGGAACTTATATTGTAGGTGAAGATGATAGTGGAATGTATTTGATAGATCAACATGCTGCACAAGAAAGAATCAATTATGAATATTTTCTGGAAAAATATAGTCATCCAGATATGACAATGAGAGATTTATTAGTACCTATTACAGTTGAATATCCTTTAAGTGAATGTATGATGATTGAAGAAAGAAAAGACTTATTAAAAGAAGTTGGCATTGATTTAGAGCCTTTTGGTAATGGTTTTATTATTAAACAACTGCCAATGTGGATGAATCAAATTAATGAACATTTATTTATTGAAGATATGATTCAACAAATATTAAAAGATAATAAAATTGATTTACTTTCTTTACAAGAACATGCTATAGCAACATTAAGTTGCAAAGCATCTTTAAAAGGAAATAGTCATCTATCAATTGAGTCAATGCAAACAATTGTTGATAATTTAATGCGTTGTGATAATCCTTATGTTTGTCCACATGGAAGACCAACGATTATTCATTATTCAGCATATGAATTAGAAAAATTGTTTAAGAGGGTCGTATAATGGAAAAAGTAATTGCTGTAATTGGACCAACAAGTGTTGGTAAAACAAAAATGGGAGTAGCTCTTGCTAAAAAGTTCAATGGAGAAGTTATTAGTGGAGACTCTATGCAAATTTATAAACAGATGGATATAGGAACTGCTAAAGTCACAGAAGAAGAAAAAGAAGGTATTATTCATCATTGTGTAGACATTTTAAATCCTGATGAAACATACAGTGTTCATGATTTTCAACAAACAGTAAGAAAAAAGATAACAGAAATTACCCAAAGAGGACATGTTCCAATAATTGTTGGAGGAACAGGCTTATATATAAAAGCAGCATTATATGATTATCAATTTGATGAAATGGAAAATGATCATCATGCAATAAATGAAAAATATAAAGATTATACAAATGAACAATTACATGATCATTTAAAATCAATCGATGAAGAAAGTGCAAAAATATTGCATTTCAATAACCGTCGACGTGTTTTAAGAGCTATTGAAATCTATGAAACAACAGGTAAAAGAAAAAGTGAAATGTTAGAAGAACAAGAGCATATTTGTTTATATGATGCTTATTTTGTGGGATTAACGCTTCCTAGAGATGTTTTATATGAAAGAATTAACAAACGTGTTGATGTGATGATGGAAAATGGTTTAAAAGAAGAAATGGAGCGTCTTTATAGTCAAGGACTTACAAGAAATCATCAAAGTATGAAAGCGATTGGTTATAAAGAATGGTTTGATTATTATGATCATCAAATTGATTTAAATGATGTTTTAGAGTTAATAAAAAAACATTCAAGACAATACGCTAAAAGACAGTATACTTGGTTTAAAAACCAATTTGATGTTCATTGGTATGATGTGAATTTAGAAAACTTTGAACAAACCATTGAACAAGTAACAGATGATATAGAAAAAATCCTAAAAGTTTAGGATTTTTTTGTATGATTTAATTTTTTAATATTACTTGTACGACCATGTTTTAAAATACGTCGATAATTTTCAGCTAAAGCTTTTTCATATTGACTTGTCATCCAAGGTACATAGAATTGATTATTTGCGATTTGATCAGGTAAATATTGAATATATTCCCATAACTCAGGACGATCATAATTATATTTTTCATCCTCTTCTAGACCAACAGGTGTTAATCTTAAATATTCAGGTGCAGGCAAAGATTGTTGTCTTAAAGAAGCTAAGGCAGCATCAATAGCTGCTTCTGATGATTTAGATTTAGGTGAAAGACATAAATCAATAATAGCACTTGCAATAGGAATTCTTGCCTCAGGAAATCCTACTGTTCTGGCAGCTTGAAAAGCAGCAACAGTACGCATACAAGCATTTGGATTAGCAAGTCCAACATCTTCATATGCACAAACAAGAACACGTCTTTCTAAAGATTCAATATCATTATATTCTATCAACTTTGCAAAATAATACATAGCTCCATTAGGATCGCTTCCACGAATAGATTTTTGTAAACCACTTAAAGTATCATAATATTGATCTTCATCTTTATCAAATTGACCATTGGCTTGTGTTAAAGCATTTTTAGCATCTTCAATAGTAATATGTTTATCATGAGAAATAATTGTACATACTTCTAAACAATTATATGCAAAACGAATATCTCCTGATGAAAGACGAGCAATATGTTGCAAGACTTCTTCATCACATTGATATTGATGATGATAGCCCTTTTCGCTATCTAAAGCGTGATGTAAACCTTGAATAATATCTTCTTGAGTTAAAGGCTTAACTTCAATGATTTGACATCTTGAACGAATGGCAGGATTGATTGAATGGTAAGGATTAGCTGTTGTACATCCAACAATAATCAATAGACCACTTTCTACATAAGGAAGTAAATTATCTTGTTTCATTTTATTCATACGATGAATTTCATCGATAATGACAAAAAGACCATTAGATAATTTAGCTTCTTCAATAATCAAATCCATTTCTTTTTTATTTCCTGTAGATGCATTAAAAGTACGACAAGGCATATTTAAATCATGAGCCAAAGCCATTGCAAGAGTTGTTTTACCGCAACCTGGTGGGCCATATAAAATAACAGACATTGGGTGATTCTTTTCTACAAATTTAGTAAATAAACCATTTTCACCTATAATATGTTTTTGTCCTAATATATCTAAAAGAGATTGAGGTCTCATATTATAAGCTAAAGTTCCACTCATAAAAAAATCTTCCTCCTTAATACAAAATGAATTATAATGATTATAACACTTTTATAAAAAGAAAGGTAGAAATGAATATGAGATTAGTTGTACAAAGAGTAAGTGAAGCAAGCGTGGAAATTGAAGGAAAAATAAATGGACAAATCAAACAAGGATTTATGGTATTAGTAGGTATTACGAATGATGATAATGAAGAAATTGTTGATAAGATGGTTAATAAGCTTATCAATTTAAGAATTTTTGAAGATGAAAATGAAAAATTGAATTTATCATTGATGGATATCAAAGGAGAAATTCTTTCTATTTCACAATTTACTTTATATGCAAATTGTAAAAAAGGAAGAAGACCTAGTTTTTTAGATGCTGCTAAACCAGAAATATCAAAACCATTATATGAATATTTTAATAAAGAATTAGAAAATGCAGGGGTCCATATAGAAACAGGAATCTTTGGAGCGATGATGAAAGTCTCACTGATCAATGATGGACCAACAACGATCATCCTGGACAGTAAAGAAATCATATAGTCATAAGGTAAAGAAACGTTCTGTAAAGATCGTTTCTTTTAATCATGACAAAAAAATACAGATAAAAAAAACGTTGATATAAAGGCAGAAAAAGAGGGAAAGAGAGAAAAAAATAAAAAAA
>NZ_JABWDK010000019.1:0-39488 GCF_013361255.1 Faecalibacillus sp. H12
CCCTAAAGTTGTCCCCTAAATAATTTGGCTTTCCCCCTAAATTATTTGGTTACCCTATTTCTACATAAACTTTTTATTACTTATTCATCTCTATGATAAAATGAACTTCTTCGTCTTGTACAACTTTACAAGTATAGTTGTGTAAATCTAAAATATTTCTAACAATCGCTAATCCCATTCCTGTAGAATTTGTATCATTTCTGGATACATCTGCTTTATAGAGTGGTTCAAATATATGATTAATATCTTTATTTTCTATTTTTGATCCATCGTTACTTATAATTATTTTTTCTTGTCTATAAACAATATTTATTTTTTTATTTGCATATTTAAAAGCATTGTTGATTAGATTGTCAAAGACAATCATCATCAATTGTTGATCACATGAAATATTGATTTTAGGATCAATATCAATCGTAATGATTTTTGATTCTAAATCATAATGTTTTAATACTTCTTCAATCATTGGCGAAAGATTATAATTTTGTTTATGCAACTGATAAGACTTTGTCGTTCTTGTATATATCAACATTTGATTTAAAAGATTATTCATATGCTTAGATTCATCTTCGATCATTCTTAAGTATTTATGTTGTTTTTCAGGATTAACATTTTCTATCAACATTTCTGTACTATTTAAAATAACTGCGTTTGGTGTCTTCATTTCATGGGCCATTGCATTGATAAATAAGTTTCTTGTTTTATTTAATTCTTCTCTTTCATTTTCAAGATACGTATATATAAAATAAATACATGATAGAATAATTTGTACTAAACTAAACATTAAAATAAATCTATCTTTTAGACTATCTAAAACAATATTTGGGGTATCGATAAACATATTAAGTTTTATACTATTTTCTTTATTTACATAATGAACATATATCTTTGACTTATCAGAAGAAATAGCACATGTTTCTTGTTCTACTTTAATATCTTTTTCTTTTGGATTCTTTTCTAGTGTTTGTTTTGAATTAAAAAACATTAATTCAAAATCACCAAGTCTATTTTGATCGTTTGCTTTTTTATTTTGATATTTATACCATGAATAATAATTCATTGTTCCTTGTGAGTTACCGAGTTTATAAGTCATATGACTATTTTCATCATAAAAGACAATTTGATCTATGATGTATTGATTATCTTTTGAATGAAAACTCATCTTTTTTATAGTACAACCATCTTGATTTTGATTATAAAAGTCTAATAAATTATTTATCTCTTTTTTATTAAAAGATTTTTCTAGATTAAAAAGAGTATACTTATCATTTGTACTATCTTTAAAAAAGATAATAAAGTTTTTATTATTTAATTTATATTTATCTTTTACTTTATATTCAAAAGCTATATTTTGTTTAATATCAAAACCATTACCATCATAAATAGTAGATAGTACATCATGCATATTATTTTCAATATTTTTATCACTTTGCGTTATCATTTTATTCGTAACATCACTTGCTAGTGACCACATAACAGTATCCATTGTATTAAGATTACTCGTGTACATCTGCCTACCTATAATAAAAACAATAATTAACACACTTTCAATTAATAAAAATCTTTTAAATTTCTTATTTTTAAAGGCAAGATAAAACATGCCTAATAATAAAACAATACTTAACGCTCTTAAAAAATCAACCATTTTCAAACACCTTCGTTTCAAAACAATAACCTTGTTTAATCACTGTCTTTATTCCCTTTTGATAAGGTCCCAAGGCTTTTCTTAATATTTTAATATGTGTATCAACACTTCTTTCCTGTCCTTTATAATCAAATCCCCACACTTTTAATAAAATCTGTTCTCTAGATAAGATTTGATTTGGATTTTTTATAAAATATTCTAATATTTTATAATCTATTATTTTTAAATTCAAATTTTGATTATTAAGATATGCTTGTTTTTCTCTTGTATTTAACTTTAATATACCTTTTTCTAAAAATTGATAATGTTTTCTGTTTGTAATAGCTTTACATTTAGCAAGTAATACCGGTAATGAAAAAGGTTTAATAATATAATCATCACAACCTAATTCATAACCCTTTAATTGATCAACTTCTTGTACTTTGGCTGTAATAAAAAGTATCGGTGTTTCTTCTTTTTCACGTACCTTTTGACATAAAGTAAATCCATCCATCTTAGGCATCATTACATCTAATAAAATAAGATCAAAACTTTCTGTTAAAAAGCAATAATAAGCATCTTCTCCATTATCAAAACTTTTTACTTCATAGTCATTTTCTACTAAGTAATCTTCTAGTATTTCTCTTAAATGATCATGATCTTCAGCAAGTAGTATCTTCATAACAATACCTCCCTTCATCTTTAATATACTTTCTTCATTTGTAATCTTTGTGTAAGTTCTTTAATAATTTAATTTTATATTATGATATCCTAAAGATTCAACTCTATTCCATCATATTTTTATTAAAAAAGAAACAGTATCATACTGTTTCCCTCGCCCTAGTTATTATTATCTTTTTTTGGTAAATACCAATAATTATTGAACTGATATAAGAATGTTTTTGAACCCGGTGGCATTTCTACAAATGCATGATATACATTCATGAAATCTACTGCTGAATTTGCAACAACAAACATAGCGGCCATTCCTAAAAAAAACTTACATTTTGTTAATGAAATATAATAAGGAACTAAACCAAATAAAATATCAGGAATAAGATTGATAGCTATATATTTTTTCTTTGTAAACTCTGTTGTATATACTCCTGCAAAACCAACACGTGGTATTTTAAACATATAAATTTCTTTATAGAAATAAAACTGACATAGTTTTGAAAGAACTAATAAAATATTTGCGAGTATAAAATAGCTAAAAAGATTTGATAAATCCATAGAATCAACATCTCTAAAAAGAACATTTAAATATTCTGGTACAAACATAATACATATAATAATAAAAGTAACAATACTTGTTTGTATATTCTGTTTTTTTCTATCCGTTGGTTCATTAAATCGAATAGCCCCTTCTTTAAGCTTATTTGTTGGGAGTGGATTAGTTTCTGGATCTAATTTCCCCATATATTTTATCTTCATAAGTTGTCTCCCCATATATCCTGTTTCACTTTTATCTATAAATACATCATACCATACATATCACTATTTATTTTACTAAAACATAATACAAAAAAAAGAATGACATAACGCCATTCTCTTATAAGTTCTTAATATCTTGAACGACACGTTGTAAATCTTCTCTGATTTTAATAGATTGTGGACAAAGTTTTTCACATTTACCACATTTCTTACAAAATTCAGCTTGTGCATCTCCTAGATTTGTATAACGTCTTTTAGCTGTATCTTTAAGACCTAACATACCATATTCATTCCATAACTTGAAGTTACCTGGAATATCTATTCCAAATGGACAAGGCATACAATAACGACATCCTGTACATCCATTTTTAGTTTTTGCTTTAATCATATTAGCTACTTTTTCTACAAGTTTTTCTTCATCTTGATCTAATGGTTTAAAATCTTTAAAAGTAGCTAAGTTATCTTCTACTTGAGCATAAGTTGACATACCACTTAAAACAACTTTAACATTTGGAAGTGAAGCCACAAAACGTAAAGCCCAACTTGAAATGCTAACATTTTGATTATAGTCAGTAAAGACTTTTTCAATATCATCTGAAAGGCTAGCAAGAGCTCCGCCTTTAATAGGTTCCATAATAACTAATGGTACATTCTTTTCTTCTGTAAGTTTGTATCCTTTCATTCCTGCTTGGATATCTGTATCAATGTAATTTAATTGAATTTGACAGAAATCCCAATCACGATAATTAATGATTTCTTCAAATACTTCATAATCATCATGGAATGAAAAACCAAAGTTTTTAATTCTTCCTTGTTTCTTTAATTCTTCACAATAAGGAATGATATTTAAATCAATAACTTTTTTCCATGTATCTTTATTTAAAGCATGTAATAAATAGAAATCAACATAATCGACATCAAGTCTTTTCATTTGTTCTTCAAAGATTTCTTTTGCTTGTTCCAATGAATCAATTTTAAACATTGGTAACTTTGTCGCAAGATAAAAATCTTCTCTTTTATATTTCTTTAAAACTCTACCTATAAATGGTTCACTTTCGCCATCATGATAAGGATAAGCTGTATCAATATAAGTCACACCACTTTCAATAGCATAATCTAACATTCTTTCTGCTTCTACCTCATCAATAGTGCCATCTTCCTTTTTAGGAAAACGCATGCAGCCAAATCCTAATAATGAAGGATTGACATTAAGTTTATCAATTTTACTATATTCCATCCTTTTATCCTCTCTAAATTAACCTACATTTATTGTAAACCCTAAAGCTTGGTTTATGTCAAGATAGATTTAAACTTTACATTCTTGCTAATATGACAGACGACATTAGCAAATTTGTAAAGTAATCAATAAATAAAAAGGCATAAAAAAAAGCATAAATTAAAAGTTTATAAAATACTATTTTTATCCATTTACTTTACTGTTCAACCATACTTTTTCAACATAATTTGATATAATTGTTTTGTTATCGTCCTCCCTGAAAGGAGGTGATGTTAATTGTTTTCCGACTTAGTAGTATCTGTCGTGGCAGGTGTGTTAGTTTATTACATATGCAAATGGTTAGACAAAAGATTTAAGCGATAACTAGCCTAGTGTTAGACCACTCTAAAAGTTAGAAAAGGTAAGGATCCACCAATCCTTACCTTTTCGTTTTGATGCAATTGTTCTCCGACTTGCAAATAAAGTATAGCACATTAGTCCCCTAATGCACAAGTCCATATCTTTTACATATATTTTCTAAAAGTTATCAAGTCCTATTTTTATGATTTTCTAGCCAATGACTTGCACAATATGAAAAACATGCCGCACCAATAACACAAACATTTTCATCAAACTGTGCTTTAGGATGGTGTAAAGGATAATCGCCACGTTCATCCATAAATCCAGCCGTTAAAAGCATATAAGTTGTCGGTATTTTTTCAGAAATAATAGCAAAATCTTCTGATGCCGTTGCTGTACTATTAGGAATTTCTTTTAATCCTTCAATTCCTACTTGTGACATATATTCAACCATTTCTAAAGTTAACTGCGGATCACACATAAGTGGTGGTACTGTAGAAACCATTTCAATTTCAACTGTTCCACGATAGGTTTCTGCAATTTTATGGCATACTTCCTTCATACGACTTAATAAATTTTCTCTTGTAGAAACATTATTTGTTCGTAGTGTTCCTTGTAAAATTGCACTTTCAGGTATGACATTAGCTGCACTCCCAGCATTAAACATACCTATTGTAAGTGTGCATATATCTTGAGGATTTGCTTCTCTTGCAATAAGTTCTTGTAGAGCGAGATGAATATGTACACCGATATTTATAGGATCTATTCCTTGATGAGGATAGGCTCCATGTGTTCCTTTTCCATGGATGGTTATTTTAAATTCATCAACAGAGTTCATCATAATGCCTCCTGCATTATACATATAAGTACCCACTTGATTTTTCCCTATCATCATATGATAAGCCATAGCTGCATCTGGTCTTGGATGATCTAAGATTCCATGTTCAATCATATCATTGGCACCTTTAAATATTTCTTCAGCACTTTGAAACATTAATTTTACTGTTCCATGTAAATGATCTTCATCTTCTTTTAACATTCTTGCTGCCGTTAATAACATAGCTGTATGGATATCATGGCCACAGGCATGCATGTTTCCTGAAGCACAAGCAAACTCTTCTCCACTTAACTCATTAATTAGTAAAGAATCCATATAAATAGATGATAATTGCTTTTCACTTAAATTTTATTTCTAACATCTTGTACATCAACGCCTTTTATAAGTACATTTTGTGATAATCTTTTCGATTTACGTAGTTCTATGAGTTTTTTGTTAAAGTTCACGTTTATTTTCTAAGTTTTTAATAGTATTATAAAAACCAATAAAATTTATCACAATCAACTACTCTTGGCAATTTGTCAACTTTAAATAACATTATGAAAAATTTTGTTTTTTAGTATTATTGATAAAACAAAAGCCCCATTGTATTGGAACTTTTTGACAGCTTTTTAACACACTTCTTTTTTCGACATAGTTTGATATAATAACTTTGTTATCGTCCTCCTTGAAAGGGGGTGATGTATTTTGATTTCTAATTTTATTATTACTGTCACGGCAGGTGTTCTTACATATTACATTTGCAAATGGTTAGACAACTATTTTAAACGATAACTAGCCTAGTGTTAGACCACTCTAAAAGTTAGAAAAGGTAAGGATCTGCCAATCCTTACCTTTTCGTTTGATGCATTTTGATTTCCAATTTACAAGTAGAGTATAGCATTTATACTTGTAATATTCAAGTTTATACTAAAGAATTAATTTTATAAAAACTCCACATTCGTTTCGATAAATTTTTTTATACCAATAGAAAGATTCTTTTCATCTTTTATTAATCTTATAACTATTGTTTGATCTCTTTTCATGTTTATCAAACCTTTCTTTTCTCTCCCAAGCATGCCGAATTGTGTATGCAAATTGATATATATTTATTCACATATCTATTTATATGTTATATATGATATTTAATAATAAATATTGACATTCAGCTATTCGCTAAAGAAAAAATAAAAGCCCGTCTTTAGAAATTATCACTATATTTTTTAGAACTACATTTAAACCATTTCTTTCAATATGTCGATTTTATCGGCTTTTTTTATACTTTTAATTTTTTTATATTACTTTTTATGTTATAATTTATATAGTGATAGTAGTGATATATTATTGGAGGTGTTTCTATGGCTTTTTTCCTTAAAAAATCTACTCTTAAAGGTCGTACCTATCTTTCCATCGTTGAAAGTTATTACTCCCCTCAAAAGCATGGTGGTGCTCATCGCACCTATAAATCACTTGCTTCTGTTGAAACTTGGAAAGCCAAAGGTATCGATGATCCTATTGCCTATTTTCAAAAAGAAGTGGACGAACTCAACAAAAATAATAAAAACAAGAATTCTCTTAAGATTTCCGATCATTCTCCTGAACTCTATCTTGGATATTTTCCATTCATATCCATGATGAATAAAATGGATATCAAAAAGTATGTCGACTATTTCAATCTGCATAATTCTTTTGAGTTTGACCTTTACGAACTTCTTTCATCTCTTATCTATGCTCGTCTTGTTAATCCATGCAGTAAGCATAGAACTTTTCATGAGGTCCTTCCTCAACTAAGAGACGGCGTTCACTTTTCTTATTATCAGCTTCTTGATGGTCTTGAATTCATCGGCAATGACTACGGCAAGTTTATCGAAATCTTTAATGAACAGACAAAGAAATTCTATGATATCAATACTTCCAAGACCTACTTTGACTGCAGTAATTTTTATTTTGAAATAGACAGAGAAGATGACTTTAGAAGAAAAGGTCCTTCTAAAGAAAACAGAAAAGATCCCATTGTCGGCTTAGGACTGCTTCTTGATGCAAATCAAATTCCTATTGGCATGGAACTGTTTCCTGGCAACGAAAGTGAAAAGCCCATACTGAGAAATGTCATCAAAAAACTGAAAGCTAAAAATCAAATCAAAGGGAAAACCATCCATGTTGCAGATAAAGGATTGAACTGTGCACAGAATATCGCCTTTTCCAAAGAAAACGGAGATGGCTATCTCTTCTCAAAATCAGTAAAATCCTTACCTGAAAAAGAAAAGACATGGATACTGTTGGATAATGATGATTGGAAGGATGTAAGAAGCAGAGATGGCACACTGTTATACAGATATAAATCATGTGTCGAAAAATTTCCATACACTTTTGAAATAGATGGTAAAAAGAAAACCCTCTGCTTTACAGAAAAAAGACTTGTTACCTATAATCCAAAACTGGCCTCAAAGAAAAAATATGAAATAGCCAAACAGATTGAAAAAGCAAGAAACCTCTGTTACAGTCAGGCAAAACGATCAGAATATGGAGATTTAGGAAAGTATGTCGATTTCATTGATGAAGACGGAGAGAAAGCCAAGGCCTCAATAAACGAATCAATGATTGAAAAAGAGCTAAAGTTTGCAGGATACAATATGCTTGTTACTTCAGAAAAGGATATGGATGATATTGATATCTATAATACATATCACAATCTATGGAGGATAGAAGAATCCTTCAGAATAATGAAGTCTGATTTAGATGCACGCCCTGTATTTCTTCAAAAAGAAAACAGCATAAAGGGACACTTCCTGATCTGTTATCTTGCCGTACTGTTAGAAAGAATATTCCAGTTTAAGATATTGGATAATCAATACAGCACACATCAAATCATGAAATTCATTAGAAGCTTTAAGGTGGTCAAAGGTGAAAGTAAATATATCAATGTAACGGCATCAAGTGAATTTATAAAAGAATTCGAAAAGATTACAAATCTTCCACTTACAAATTACTATTTGACAGAGCGGCAAATTAGACAGATATTCAATTATAAGATTTAAACGAAAAAGCAATAGAGATTCTATCTTGAATTCCTACTGCTTTTTTACTATCACTATATTTTAATGCTGGATACCAAAGTCAGGTAATATTCAAGTTTATACTAAAGAATTAATTTTATAAAAACTCCACATTCGTTTCGATAAATTTTTTTATACCAATAGAAAGATTCTTTTCATCTTTTATTAATCTTATAACTATTGTTTGATCTCTTTTCATGTTTATCAAACCTTTCTTTTCTCTCCCAAGCATGCCGAATTGTGTATGCAAATTGATATATATTTATTCACATATCTATTTATATGTTATATATGATATTTAATAATAAATATTGACATTCAGCTATTCGCTAAAGAAAAAATAAAAGGCACATAAATACTTTTCTTCATAGTATTTACATGCCCTTTTAATTAAATTTGTATTCTTTTTGTGTCCGCGACACACTCTCGACACATTATATACCTTAGTTATAATAACTCTAAATGAGTATATAAGCATACATAAACCTAAAAAACATTGATTACATGCGGTTATTTAAATTTGTATAAATTTGTACTATTTGTTTCTTGGTTTCATTTGAGGGAATAAGATAACTTCTTGAATAGATTCTTGTCCAGTTAATAACATAACTAATCTATCAATACCCATACCCATTCCACCTGTTGGTGGTAAACCGTATTCTAGAGCTTCTACGTAATCTAAATCCATTTCGTTTGCTTCATCATTTCCTAATTCTTTTTCTTTTAATTGATCAGCAAATCTTTCATATTGATCGATTGGATCATTTAATTCAGTAAATGCGTTAGCATATTCGTTTCCACAGATGAATAATTCAAAACGTTGTGTGAAACGTGGGTCTTCTAAATTCTTTTTAGCAAGTGGTGAGATTTCAATTGGATGACCATATACAAATGTTGGTTCAACAATTGTTTCTTCTACATATTTTTCAAAGAATTCATTGATAATATGTCCATAACCAAAGTGAGCTTCTACTTCAATACCATGTTCTTCAGCTAATTTTTTAGCATCTTCAAATGACATATGTTCATTGAAATCAATACCAGTCTTTTCTTTAATAGCTTCTGTCATAGAAACACGTTTAAATCCTGGAGCTAAAGAAATATGATGTCCTTTATAATCTAATTCATAAGTTCCATTAACTTCCATAGCTGCATTAGAAATAATACCTTCAGTTAAATCCATCATTCCTTCAAGATCACTAAATGCTTTATAAACTTCAATTGTAGTAAATTCAGGGTTATGAGTTCTATCCATACCTTCATTTCTGAATAAACGTCCAATTTCATAAACAGCATCCATACCACCAACAATTAATCTCTTTAAAGATAATTCAGTCGCAATACGTAAATAGAAATCAGTATCTAATGTATTATGATGAGTAACGAATGGTCTTGCAGCTGCTCCACCTAAGATTGGATTTAATACAGGTGTTTCAACTTCTACATAGTTTTTACTATCTAAATAATGTTGAATTGAACGAATGATTCTTGGTCTTGTAAACGCAATTTTTTTAGCATCTTCATTCATGATTAAGTCAACATATCTTCTTCTATATCTTTCTTCAATATCACTTAAACCATGGAATTTTTCTGGTAAAGGACGTAATGCTTTTGTTAAATGTGTATATTCACTTACTTTAATTGAACATTCTCCAGTATTTGTCATAAATACTGTACCTTTAACCCCAATAATATCTCCAATATCACCTTTTTTAACGATTTCATAAGCATCTTCACCAATAGTATCTTTTCTTACATATAATTGGATTTGTCCATCTCTATCTTGAATATGCATGAAACATACTTTACCTTTACGACGTTTAGTCATAATTCTACCAGCTACAGATACTTCTACAGCCATTTCTTCTAATTCTTCATGAGTTTTTTCACCATATTGTTCTTTAATACCTTTTGAATAAGCAGTTACATCAAATCTTTGACCAAAAGGATCAATCCCTTTATCAATAAGTTCTTGCATTTTTTCTCTACGAACAAGTTCTTGTTCACTAAATTTTCTTTCTTCCATAATTTCCTCCTAAAATATAAAAAACTCTCCATCCCATGGGACGAGAGCTAAATCGTGTTACCACCCAAATTCATCAATAGGTCACCCTATTAACCTCAATAACTATCTATTAATAGTCTTGCCTATAACGTGGCTTACGTCATCTTATCAAAACATCCAAGATGCAGCTCCTAGTCTTTATTCATAATAGTTTCATTATCTTTTCCACCAACCAAGACTCTCTTTGAATGAAGTGCTATTATTACTTGTCTATTCATTGCCTTTATTTCTACTTCGTTATCTTAACTTAATTCAAATTTATTGTCAATATAAGCGATAAAATTAGTTTTAATAATGAAAAAATGCACGTAAGTGCATTAATCATGAATCTTATTATTTAAAACCATTCTTACAAAATCAGGTTCAAAATGTTTAGCTCTTGATCCTGAATATCCCATATCTAATAATGAAATTTGTTTCATTTCTTCTTCATTTAATTCAAAATCAAAGATATCTATATTTTCTTTAATTCTTTCTACATGTGTTGATTTTGGAATAACAACGACTCCTCTTTGTACATTCCATCTTAGAATTACTTGTCCTACAGACTTATTATATTTAGCTGCAATTCCTTTTAACATTTCATCTTCAAATGGATTATATCTTCCTCCACCTAGTGGTGCCCATGCTTCTGGAATAACATCATAATATTTCATTGTTTCTAATGCCTTTTCTTGAGTGTAATATGGATGGAGTTCTACTTGATTGACTACTGGTTTTACTTTAACAACTTCACAGAAGTTTGTAAGAATATTTGGATAGAAGTTAGAAACACCGATTGCTTTTAATTTACCTTCTTGATAAGCAGTTTCCATGGCTCTCCAAGCACTGAAATAATCACCACAAGCTTGATGTAATAAATATAAATCAAAATATTCTAAACCACTTTTTTCTAAAGAAGCTTCAATTCCTTTTTGGGCACTTTCGTAATCCATCATATCTTGTACCCATAATTTAGAAGTAATAAATAAATCTTCTCTTGTACAAAGACCATCAGCAATTGCTCTTTTTACAGCAGCTCCTACAGCATCTTCATTATAATAAGCAGCAGCTGTATCAATTAAACGATATCCCGCTTTAATTGCTTGATAAACTGATTCTTCACATTCTTTTTTATCTGGTACTCTAAAAACACCAAAACCTACCATTGGCATTTTTAAACCATTATTTAATGTAACATATTCCATTATATGATCCCCCTTTTGCTTATATTTTAAATCATCTATATAAATCTTCAAATACTTATTAACTATCATCTATCATACATTTAAAGCATAAAAAAAGAACCTCTCGGTTCTCCTCTATTATTTTTTAGTAGTTTTTTTAGCAGTTGTTGCTTTTTTAACAACTGGTTTAGCTTCTTTAGCAGCTACAGCTTTAGCTGGTGCTTTTTTAGCTGGTGCTTTTTTTGCAGCTGTTTTTTTAACAACTTCTGGATATTCAGGCATAGCATTAACATCTAATTCACCTTTTAATTCAGAACCATCTTTTTTAATTGCTACAAAGAAAACTTTAGCAGTTTCAGGTAAGTAATAAATATTTAAAGTTTCAACTTCTGTTGTTTTTACACCTTGTTCTTTTAAAGTTTCTTTAACGTATTTATCTAAATCACCATTTTTAACATTCTTTTCTTGGTATTGTACTTCGATCATTGTTTTCATATTCTCTCACTTCAAAACCTCAGTTTTTACTTCCTCCTTGGTAAGTATTCTATACCATTTTTTTTATTTGTAAAGTGTTTTTCTTAAGAAAAAGCGCATGAAATCAACGTTTTTCTCTAATTACTTATCATAAGAATAAAATATTGTTTTATCTTCAAACCTTTTATCTTAATTTGTAAAAAAATAGAATTGGAAACCCAATTCTATTTCTTAGATTTTGAATCAATAATCATGATAAACTTAGTTTTAGCTTCTACACCGTCTTTACTATCTGCAAATATTTTATAATCATTAGCTAAATCAACAAGTTCTTGTGTTGTATCTACATCTTTTTTCACTGTATCATTTAAAACACTAGAAATCTTATCTAAACCTTTACTTTTAAATAAAGTTAAACCATCAACTAAAGCATCACTACCTTGAGCTAATTGATTTGATGCCGTTTTTAATTGACTACTTGCTTGTACCAAAGTATTAGATCCATCACTTAATGAAGATAATCCTTCACTTAATTGTTTAGAACCATCAACAGCACTCTTAGCTCCTTCTTTTAATTGAGCAACTCCATCTGTATAACTTTGTAATCCTTGATAGAATTTGTTATATGAATCTAATTGTGCTAAAGCTGTTTTGATTGATGGTTGATTTTCTGCTGGTAATTTTGCCATTAAACCATTTAAAACTGTTTGATAATTATCAATTGTCAATTCAATAGACATTCCTGTAGCAGCCAATTGATTATTAATTTGTGTTTGTGTTGTTGTTAATAAAGTATTAAATACTTGTTTTGCTCCACCAACTAATGTTGCACTTTGTCCATCTAAAGTAATTAATCCATTATAAAGTGTTTCGATACCTGTTGTTAATTTTTGTGATCCTACAAGAGCAGAAGCTGCACCTGTTTTTAAAGATCCTACACCTTGATCAAATTCACTGTATTTAGAAGCATATTGTTTTAAGCCTGATTGTAATGTTTGCCCACCAGCAATAATTTGGTCAAATGATGAATTTAATGTATCTACACTATCATAAACATCATTTAAATCATCAAAATTAATATCTGTTTCAGATAATAATGATGGTGTTGCTACTGACATTAAACTATTTAATTTAAACTTTGTTGTATCATATTTAATTGTTACAGAATTTAATTTTTCTAAATCTTTATTATTATCATAGTTCTTTGATAATCCTGGAGCAGCAATTGCCATAATGATATTAGAAGAACCATTACTAATTACTTTACCATTTGTAACTTCAATATTAGAATTTGTTTTTGTTGGTAACATTGTTCCTGTTGTAACGACAAAAGGAACATAAAGTTCTTTACCATCAACAGTTTGTTTTTCATTATTTGTATAATCAATTTGAATTTCTACTTTACCCTTTTTACCAAGCATATCTTTTAACTTCGTTTTCTTACCATCCAATTTATAAGTTACTTTCATTGAAACAGGTAATGAATTTGTTGTTTTACCTTGGTAATAAATGTCTTGTCCATCTGTTGTTTGCCATACCAAACTAGAACCATCTTGTTTAAATGTTTCTTTACCATTAATATTTTTAATATTTTTTAATGATGATTGATCATCTAATGATGTTTCATTTTGATCATTGATAAGATGTTCAGAAACAACTGTTGTTTTTTCTGAACCATTTGTTTTTAACTTACTATAAACTGTTTTTTCTTTTGAATAGGCAAAGGCAGGAACAATTGAGCTCATGACCATTGTCATTACAACTGCTGAAGAAGTGATTAATTTTGCTTTTTTCATCTTAACATTCCCCTTTTACATTATTTTTTAATTGTTTAAAACCGATAGAAGTATGAATAATAACTTTATCAAATACAAGTAAGATTGCTGGAATAACACAAATAACAATAAACATTGAAATAAGTGCTCCTCTTGACATTAAATTACATAATGATCCAATCATATTCAATTTAGAAATCATTCCTACTCCAAATGTTGCTGCAAAGAATGACATTCCAGAAACAAAGATTGAACCTGCAGAATTACTAATTGCATTATCCATTGCTTTAATCTTATCAATACCATTTTTTCTATTTTCCAAATATTTTGTTGTAAGTAAAATAGCATAATCAATTGTTGCTCCAAGTTGAATTGTTCCAATAACAATAGAGGCAACAAATGGTAAAACATCACCTGTGTAATAACTGATTGCCATATTGATAAAGATAGCAAGTTCAATTCCAGAAACTAACAATACTGGAAGTGAAACTGATTTTAAAACAAATAACATAATGATAAAAATAATTCCAATAGATGCAATACTTACATTCTTAAAGTCTTCATCTGCTATATTAACCAAATCCTTCATGCATGGACCTTCCCCTGCCATTATAGCATTTTTATCATATTTTTTGATAATATGATCAATTTTATCAATTACTTTATTTAATTTATTGGTTGCAATCTCTTCAGTAGAATTGACAAATATCATTTTATAACGATCACTTTCAAAGATATCTTTTACATCATCCGGGATCATTTCATCAGGAATTGCTAGATTTGATAACTCTGATGGTGATAAAACAAGATTAACAGATTCAACATTTTCTATTTCATTAACCATTTTATTTAAATCATTTTCTTTAATATCTTTATTTACTAAAATAACTTGTGAAGCAACTAAATCAAATTCATCACTTAATTTACTATTAGCGACACAACTTTTTAAATCTTGTGGTAAATCTTTTGTTAAATTATAATAACTTTTAACATGTGCATTTCCATAATAAGCTGGATAAGCAATAACTAATGCGACTAATAAAATAATTTTATAATGTTTAACAACAAAATTTTTAACAACATTAAATGATGGAATAATTGGTTTATGTTTTGTCTTAAAGACAAGTTTATCAAATACTAATAAAAATGCTGGGAAAATTGTAACTGTTGAAAGGACCCCAATAAAGACACCTTTTGCCATTACAATACCAATATCTGAACCTAATGTTAATTGCATTGTACATAACGCTAAAAATCCAGCAATAGTTGTAAGTGAGCTACCTGCAATAGAAACAAGTGTATCACCAATGGCTAATGTCAAGGCTTCATCATTTGTCTTCACTTTCAATTTAGCTTGTTCATATTTATGATATAAGAAAATTGAAAAGTCTGTTGTAACTCCTAATTGTAAAACAGCAGCAATTGCCTTTGTAATATATGAAATTTGACCTAAGAAAATATTAGATCCCATATTATAAAGAATTGCTAGTCCGATGTTTCCTAATAATAGAAATGGAACAACATAACTATCTAACGATGCCATTAAAACAATTAAAACTAAAATAACAGCAACAATAACATAAGTAATAATTTCACTATCAGCAACAATACTTGTATCTAAAGTAGAAGCTGACATTCCACCAATACGAACAACTTTATCACTGGTGATTTCTCTCATTTGTGTAATTGCATCAATGGCTACTGTACTATCTTTAAAAGTAACCAACATCAATTCACTATTACCTTTTTTAAATTGTTTTGTTACATCACTTGGTAACATTTCTTTAGGAATTGTTGTTCCAATCATATCATTGGCTGATACAACTTTGACAACTCCCTCAATATCTTTATATTTTTCTTCTAAATCTAAGACATCTTTTGATGACATATTTTCGACAACACACATCGCAAAAGATCCCATATCAAAATCCTCAGCTAATATATCTTGTCCTTTCATCGTATCAATATCTTCTGGTAGATAAACAAGAATATCATAATTGATATCTGTATTGATGTATCCAAATAATGATGGAATACATAGAAGAATTGATGCAATAACAATTAGTATTCTATGTTTTACAACAAATTTACCAATTGCTTCTCCTAGCTTTTTCATAGTTCACCCTCCTAAATGACCTTTGGTCAGTTATGATAGTAGCATTTAAATGACCATCGGTCAATATATAAATGACTAAAAGTCATTTTTTTATATTTTTATTTGACTTTTCAAATTTTAGAACATAAAATATTTCTAAAAGGATGTGTTAAAATGGCAATTCAAGATATAAAATCAAAGATAAATGATAATAAACAAGAAAAAGAACGTAAGCTTTTAAATACCGCTTTACATTTATTTACTGAAAAAGGAATTAAAAAAACATCTATTCAAGATATTGTTCATGAAGCAGGAATTGCTAAAGGAACTTTTTATTTGTATTTTAAAGATAAATATGAACTTCAAGATGTTTTACTTGCAAAGACTTCTCATGAATTCTTTGCGAATGCTTGTAAAAAAGCCAATCAACATCACTTTGATCGTTTAGATGATAAAATTGTTTTTATTATAGATTCTATTATTAATGAATTAATTGATCGTCCTAACATTCTTAAGTTTATTCAAAAGAACTTGTCTTTAGGACTTTATAGTGAAAAGTTAACTGATTTATTAGATAGTGAAGAATTAGGAATTAAGGAATTATTTATAAGAGAAGTAAAAGAAAAGGATATTCCTTTAGAATATCCTGAAATGACTTTATTTATGATTATTGAACTTGTCAGTTCAACTGTTTTTACTTCAATTGTTGAAAAACAACCACTTCCAATAGATGAATTTAAACCTCATCTCTATAAAACGATTCGTTTACTTATTAATGAAAAAGAGCTTTAAAGCTCTTTTTTATAATGTATCTAAAAATTGTTCATAATCTTTAAGAATTTTTTCTAATTCTTCATACGTATTTACTTTTGAAAGTTCATTTTTAACAGCAGACGAATTTTTTAAACCTTTGATATACCAAGGAGCATGTCCTCTCATTTGTGACATAGCAATTCTTTCAGGTTCAATCGTCATCAACCTTTTAGCATGTGTTAAACACCATGCTATTTTTTCTTTATAAGTTGGTTCAGGTATATCTGTTCCATGTTCTAAACTTTCTACAACTTGTTTAATAAGCCATGGATTTCCAAGTGCTGCACGACCAATCATAATTGCATCACAGCCTGTTTCTTCAAGCATTCTTCTAGCATCTTCTACACTTCTAATATCACCGTTTCCAATAACAGGAATACTAACTGCTTCTTTAACCTCTTTAATAATTGACCAATCAGCATGACCTTCATACATTTGTGAACGTGTTCTACCATGAACAGCAATGGCACTAGCTCCTGCTTTTTCAATTAATTTAGCTACTTCTACCGCATTAATATGTTCCTTATCAAAACCACTTCTAATTTTAACAGTTACTGGTTTACTTACGTTTTTGACAATATTACTGACAATATCATAAATTAATTGAGGATTTTGAAGAAGTTTACTTCCCGCATTTGCCTTTAAAACCTTATTAACAGGACATCCACAGTTTATATCAATAATGTCACAATTAGAATGTTGATCAATAAATTTTGCCGCTTGTACCATACTTTCTACTTCACCACCAAATAATTGAATACTTACAGGATGTTCTCCTTCATCTACTTGTAACATTTCAATTGTTTTTTGGTTTCCATAACAAATTGCTTTATCACTGACCATTTCAGAATAAACAAGACCTGCCCCAAATTCTTTCACAATTTTACGGAAAGCCATATTAGTAATACCAGCCATTGGTGCCATAATTACGGGATTTTTGATTTCTATATCTCTAATTTTCAAAATTTAATTCCTCCTGTATATAATTTAAACAATTGTACATAATATAAACAGATAACTTATATATTCCCTCTATTTTCCTCCCCTAAATAGATATAAGTTATCTTAATAAGAGTTGATTTCCTAGAAAAATAAAGGCATGAGCCTTTATTTTTCTTTACACGTTAAACCAGCATTTTCTTGATTTTTTAATGTATCTTGTAAAGAGATATACTCTATATCCTTATAACTTCCATTAGTACTTACAAGTCCTGCTTCTACTAAATCCTTCATATAATCACTATCGTATTGAATATCAACTGTATAAATCACTTTATTTCCTTTAACTTTTAAAGAAGCTTTAACACCATTTATATCTTTATAAAACTTATTACTATTTTTTATATAATCTTTGTAGTAAGAAATAGGATACATATCTGAAACATAATCACTGTAATCATATGTAACTTGTGTTTTTGTTTCTTTAACTTTTTCATCACTAGAAATGACTTCCACTTCTTCCGTTGTAATCATATCTAGTTTTCCTTTACAAATCGTTGTTTTCGTTAAATGACTTGTTAGATAGAAAACAAGTCCACCTACTAAGATAATAAGTATAATTCCTATTACTAAAGCTATTAATTTCTTCTTGTTTTCCATTTTTTCTCCTTTAAAAAATCACATTTTTCAATGTGATTATAAACGATTTATTAAATTTTGCAATTCTTCTTCACTAAATTGATATTTTGTATTACAGAATTGACATGTAATTTCACAACCATGATCTTCATCAATCATACTTTGAAGTTCTTGTTTTCCAATAGTTGATAAAGCATTGATCATCTTTTCTCTTGAACAATCACAAGTAAAGAATAAATCTTGTCGATCTGTAATTTCAACATCATCAAAAATCATTTTTAAGATTTCTTCTGGTGTTTTTCCTTCATGAATCAATGAAGAAACAGCAGGGAAATCTTTTATTTTTTCTTCAATATAAGAAATATCTTCTTCAGTAGCTTCTGGTAATAATTGAATAATAAAACCACCTGAAGATAAGATTTCATTTGTTTCATCAACTAAAACACCTACAGAAACAACTGATGGAGTTTGTTCACTTGCCATGAAATAATAAGAAAAATCATCACCAATTTCACCTGTTTGAAGTGGTACTGTCCCACAGAAGGGTTCTTTTAACCCCATATCTCTAATCACTTGTAACGTTCCTTGTGTTCCAACAGCCACACCTACTGCTAAATGTCCAGTATCATTATAAGTATAATGAACATGTGGATCACCTACAAAACCTTTAATATGTCCATCACCACGCGTAACAGCCATCATCGTACCAATTGGTCCTCCACCATTAATTGTGACAGTCATTTTTTCATTATTTTTATTCATTGCAGCCATCATAAGAGTAGCTGACATCATTCTTCCAAGAGCAGCAGATGCTGTTGGCCATAAATCATGTTCTTGTCTTGCTTTTTCTAATAAATTCGTTGTTTGGCAGGCAAACACACGACAATTTTTACTATTGACTAATCCTCTTACTAAATAATCTTTCATTTTTCTTTTCTATAAAAAGAACACGGAAGAAAATATCGGAATAATCATGCTTAAAGCGATTAAGATGATTACAATTCTCTTTGTTCGTGTACTCATATTTATCCCCTTTCTAAATGAAAAAAAGCGAAATTCGCTTTATTTCATTTCATCTAATAAATCATCTTGATCATCAATTGATGGTTTTTCTTCTTTAACTTCTTGAACAGGTTCTTCAGTTAAAGTTCCATCATGATGTTCTAACATTTTACCTGTATTGTATAAAGATTCAATATCTTCACCAGATAATGTTTCATGTTCAAGTAATGCTTCTGCAATACAAATAAGTTTTTCTTTATTTTGTTCAATAATATTTGTTGCTTCTTGATAACAAGCATCAATAATTTTACGTACTTGAACATCAATTTCATAAGCAATTTGTCCTGAATGTGTATTACTTCTTTGTGTATAATCTCTACCTAAGAAAACTTGTCCATTTTCAGAATCATATTGAATAGGTCCAAGTTCAGACATACCTAATTCAGTAACCATCATTCTCGCAATTCGAGTTGCTTGTTCAATATCGTTGTGTGCTCCTGAACTTACATCTCCAAAGAAGACTTCTTCAGCCACACGTCCACCCATATATCCTGAAATAGTTGCTTTTAATTGACTCTTAGTTTGGAAATATGTTTCTTCTTTAGGTGTCATTAAGTTATAACCACCTGCTTGTCCACGAGGAACAATTGTAACTTTTTGTACTTTATTGGCATCTTCTAAAGTTAAACCTATTAAAGCATGTCCTGCTTCATGGTAAGCCACTAAGCGTCTTTCTCTTTCCGTATATTTACGTGATTTCTTAGCAGGTCCACCCATAACACGGTCCACCGCTTCATCAATATCAGCCATTGTAATTAAATCATGATTTTGTCTTACAGCAAGTAAGGCAGCTTCATTTAAAACGTTTGAAAGTTCAGCCCCAGAGAACCCTGGTGTACGTTGAGCGATGTTATCAAAATTAACATCTGGTGTAAAACGTTTATTTCTTGCATGAACTTTTAAGATTTGACTACGTGCACGTTTATCTGGATTAGCTACTTGGATTTGTCTATCGAAACGACCTGGTCTAAGTAAAGCTGGATCTAAGACATCTGCACGGTTTGTAGCTGCTAAAACGATAATTCCTTCATTTCCAGAGAAACCATCCATTTCAACTAATAATTGGTTAAGTGTTTGTTCACGTTCATCGTGTCCTCCACCCATACCAGTACCTCTTTGACGACCAACTGCATCAATTTCGTCAATGAAGATAATACATGGTGCTGTTTGTTTTGCTTTTTTGAACATGTCTCTTACACGTCCAGCCCCAACACCAACGAACATTTCTACGAATTCAGAACCTGAAATTGAGTAGAATGGAACGTTTGCTTCACCTGCTACCGCTCTAGCAAGTAATGTTTTCCCTGTCCCTGGTGGACCTACAAGTAAAACACCACGTGGGATCTTAGCACCCATATCAGCAAATTTTTTTGGTGTTTTTAAGAAGTCAACTAATTCTCTAACTTCTTCTTTTTCTTCATCCATTCCAGCAACATCACTAAAATGTGTTTTAGAATTTTTTTCTAGTTTAGCTCTTGAATTACCAAATTCAAAGGCTTTATTATTACCACCAGCAGTATTTGACATCATCTTCAAGAAGAAGAACATTCCTCCAAATAAGATCAAGTATGGTAATAAGCTTACAATGAAGTTCAATAATTGATTTCTTTCAGCATCATTGACAACATTGATTTTTGTACCATTTTCATCTAACAAGCTAATTAAAGAATCTAATTCTGTTTCTGTTCTTGGAATAACAACAGAGAATTTAGTATCTTCTTTTTTACCATTGCTTGCTTTTTTAGAATATGTTCCACTCACATCAATGACTAATGATTTAGGAACGATTTCTACATCTTTTACTTTTTCTTTTTGAACTATCTCTATAAACTTATCATATCTAATTTCTGACGATTCACTTTGATTAAAGAAAGGAATTGCCACAGAAATAACCATCAGTACAATAAGCCATGGTAGGATAGACTTCAACAATCCTTTTTTATTTCCCATAAAATCTCCTAACTATTTTTTATAACAATCTTCTTTTAAAATACCTATATAAGGTAATTGACGATAACGTTCATTAAAATCAAGACCATATCCTACAACAAAGGCATTAGGAATTTTAAATCCTGAATAATCAGCTTTCATATCAAAAACACGACCTTCTTCTTTATCTAATAAAGTCACGATTTTAACACTCTTAGCATGTCTTTTTTCTAACATTTCTTTAACGTTATATAAAGTCTTTCCAGTATCTAAAATATCTTCTACGATTAAAACATTCTTACCACGAATATCTTCTTTAATATCTTGTCTAACAACTAATGTTTTAGATTCAACACCACTATAACTACTTACTGACATAAAGTCGAACTTAACATCACTTTTTAAATGTTTAGCAAGTTCTGCCATAAATGGAACTGAACCTTTTAATAAACCAACTAATAAAATTTCTTGACCAGCATAATCTTGATCAATTTGTTTTGCTAATTCATCACATTTAGCCTTAATTTCTTCTTCTGTATATAATATTTCTTTTATATCCTTGTGCATACCTTACACCTCACTTACATGTGTCATATTTTATCACAAAAACATTTGGTTTTGTATATAAATACTTGATATTTTTGGCGATATGTGGGATCAAAATGATCTCACCATGGCAATTTTCAACGATTGGCCATATTTTACGCTCATCTCTAGGAATTTTACGATCTATAAATAGCCTAGAGACCTTTTTTGTTCCTCCAGATGTTTTGATTGTATCACCATTTTTAAAACATCTGATAACTATTGGAAAGTCTTCTTTTGAAAGAAAAACACCATCGTGAAGATGTCCTTGATCTGTTAAAAAATAATGTAATTGTTGATCTTTATAAAAAGATTCATACTTTACATAATAAGTATCGTCAATTTCTTTTTTTCTAACGGCTATATTATTATACTTTTTTATGAACACAAAATTAACAGGTAATGATATTTCAATATTTGGTTTTTGTGAATGAATTTGTTTAATAATTTCTTGTACTAAGTTTTCTGTTATAAGTGGTGGATAGATATCTTTTTTTAACATATAATAAATGATTTGATCTAATGATTCTGTTGGTAACTTATCTAAATACAAGAAATGATTTTGATCATATTCTTGATAAATTTGTTGGAGATTAGCTTGTTGTTTTTTGTATTGTTTATTATGTTTACTTGCCTTTTCTAATAATTCTTGTTCACTATATTTTTTTAAATCGATATGTCTTACATGATTACGTGTATAACGTGTATCATAGTTTGTATAGTCTTCATGATATTCAAGATGATTTTTAGTACAATAATCTATAAGTTGTTGTTTTTTTAACTTTAATAGGGGTCTTACAACATGCATATTTTTAACATAAGATTGTTCTTTTATACCCAAATATCCCTTTGTATTATGTCTTTGTAATTGCATCACGATCGTTTCTAAATGATCATTTAAATGATGCCCTAGAATAATCGTATCAATTCCATTTAAATCACCTATTTCTTTATAAAAAGCATATCTTTTTTCTCTTGCTAACATTTCAAAATTGCCTTTTTGATATTCTTTTTTATCTCCTTGTCTTACATAAAAAGGAAGATGATGATTTTGACAATAACTACGTACGAGATTTTCATCAAGATCACTATCTTCTCTAAAATGATAATTATAATGTACAACAATGACATTGTATGCTTTTTTAACCAACATATCTAATAAAGCCATCGAATCGACGCCACCTGATACTCCTACAAGATATTTTCTATTTTTATCTAACAAACTTTCATCTAACATAATCTCACCGCTTGTATTATAGCATATCTCTAATTTCTATTGACCACTTTAATAACAATAATACTCATATCATCTAGATCTTTCTTTTGAAAAGATTTTTGAAAAAGAAAGGAAACAATTTCATAAACTGACATCTTTTCAATTTCTTCTTGATATTTTTTTAATAAATCAAAGAAATGTTCTCCTACTCCATCACTTGTAAGAATCAATATATCATTTTCTTTGATTTTCATATCATAAGAAACCATCTTCATTGTAGAAGCCATTCCTACTGGTAAAGAATGTGAATGTAAAACATCTATTTGATGATTTCTTATTAAATAACTTTCATAAGCTCCATATTTAATTACTTTTAATCTTGAATTCATTAAATTAAAATCAAATAAATCTAATGTCGTATACATATCTCCTTGATTCTTTATCTTTAATAACGTATTTAAAGTATTCAATGTATCTCTTAATTGAATGCCATTTTTAAGCAATTGACTTAAGACATCTAATGTCAATTTACTTTCCTTATAAGCAATATAACCTTGTCCCATACCATCAGATAAAGCTACATAATGATGTTCATCTAAACCAAAAGTAAGAATACTATCTCCACATTGTTGATCTAAAGCATATTGTTTTTTCGCAAGTTGTAATGTATATTTAAGTTCATGTTTTAATAAAATTGAAGTATAGCCTATTTGAAGATGTTGTTTTTTAATAGAGACAAGATCTAATGATTCATTTAAATAATTTTCTAAAATAGGAATAAGTTCTTCTGTTACAGTTTTTTCATCTATATCTTCTATTCCTATTTCTAACATATAATTTTCATAATCTTTTTTTATTTTCTTTAAATAATACACTTCAAAATGATACGCTTTTAAATGTTCTAAGATTTTCTTTTCATTATCTTGTTCATCTATCTTTTTAGAAAAGTTTTGAAAAACATGCCCCATGATTGAAAACTCTTGAAATAAATCTTTTTTTAAATGATCATGTGCATGATTAACTTTTAACATCTTAAAATAACCTTTTTGATGATTCTTTAAACTCTTTAAATAATCATCCGGCTTTAAACAATGTTGATAAATATAATTATAATCATCTACCTCTAAATCTTTTTGAATCCCCTTAGAAATCAACTTACCTAAACGACTCATTCCTTCTTGACTATAAAAACAATATTTTTTAGAAGAACAATGATGACACACATCCTCATAAACATATCCCACATATTCAGATAAGTGGGTTTCTTGATTTTCTTCTTTAAAAACTTCTGTGAGTTGATGAAATAAAGATGCAAAAGCATCTGCTTTACTTTTAAGTTGTTCTTGATAACTTATTTCTATAAATTCTGGATTGATCTTTATTTTTTTATTTTTAAATTGTGGAGAAATCATAAATAAAAAAACAGGAACAAGAATCACAAAGGCATAATAGAAGTAATTGTAATTAATAAAAAATGGTAGTGTAATATGTGATAATAAGAAAATAGACATGAATAAATATTTGTTTTTAGGTTGTATCATAAAAAAGAAACTCATTGGTAATATTAAGGATAAGACATCATCTTTTAATGAAGGAGCAATGAGCATTAAAAGAATAGAAAGATATAAAATAATAGGCATGACTTTTTCAATTGATAAATAGTAAATAGAAATCAATAAGAAATATCTTAAAAAAATCATTGTATATGTTGTATTAAAAGGAATAAAGCTAATAAATAATGTACAGACAACAACAATTAAAGCTTGTAATCTTTTTATATTTAAAACATTTTTATTTTGATGAATAATTAAAGGAATAATTTCTTGATCAAGATAACAATTAAATAACGTTAACATGACTAGAACTGTTGTTTGTAAGATGTTGTAATGATTCGCATAAAAAAATGGAATCAAAATTGCTGTCATAATAAAAGAAATATACTTTGTTCTTAATAGGTGTGTAAAGTTAAGAAGATAAATTGTCAGTAATAAAGTAATGATGACAACAATTGTAAATGTATCTTGATTAATAATCGATATTCCTATAATCGCTGTTAAAAAGCATATAAGATACAGATATCCACTATAAAACGATACAATAAATAAAGGTAATAAAAAAGGTAAGGCTGTTTCTTGTATTTTAGCATAGCTTAAAATAATGGTACTAAAAAATATAATGATTGGTAAAATATAGTGCACGTGTTTTTGTTTATTGACGATAACTAAATCCATTTTATTTCCACCTCGTAATCATTATATAGAGTTTATTTTAAATATTTTGTCACTAAAAAAAAGACATCTTTAAATTGATGTCTTTTATTTTGATTTGTCTACTTAGCAAGACCACGCTCATTTTAAGAAAAAATATGAATAATTCTATTTTCTCTATTTATTTAACATTTTACGATAAAGTACATCTTGGTAAAACCAAGATTTATGGATTTTATCAAATCCATTTCTTTCTAATAGTTTAATTGATTTTATATTATCTTCATATACATGACATAAACATATTTTAAAAGAATATGTTTCATGCATTGCCTTAAATACACTCTTTAATGCTTCACTTGCATATCCTTTAGACCAGTAAACACTATCTAAAGTATATCCTAAAGTAAAAGTTGTATGCCCATCTATTTCAATAAAAATATCTCCAATAAGCCGATTGTTTTCTTTTAAATAAAGACCAAATTGGTAGTTACCAATTTGTCCATGAAATGGATGTTTTTGACAATATTCAATACGGTTAATAGCCTTATTTAAAGGATATTCATCCCATGATTGATACATTGCAACTTCTTCTTTATCACGATATTCACTAAAACGTCTGGCATCATCTAATGTAAGTGGCTTGATTATGAGTCTTTCTGTTTCTATATTCATATTATTTTAAATTATAATAGATAAATAACATTCTATCTTTTCCATTAATATCTTTAATAATTTCAAAAGGGTAATCTCCAAAGAATTCCTTGATTGCTGTTTCCATCAATTCTCTTTGATCAAATCCCATTTCAAAAGCTAATAAAGCACGATCATTTAATAAAGGTTTTACTTCTTTAAAAATCTTACGATAGAAATAAAGACCATCATTTCCTCCAAATAATGCTACATGAGGTTCATTGTCTTTAACCATTGCTTCAATATCTTGATCATTAGGAATATAAGGTGGATTAGAAACAAAGATATCTACTTTTTCATGTGTATCTAATAAAGGTTGTAACATATCTCCATTTCTAAATTCAACATTCGCCCCTAATGTTTTCGCATTATCTTGAGCAACAACTAAAGCTTCTTTAGAAATATCTGTCGCAATGACTTTTAAACGTGGTTCTTCTAAAGCAAGAGTAATCGCAATAGCACCACTTCCTGTCCCTACATCACATAAATGAATTTCTTTATAATCATTAAAGTAATCATCTATACGATATAAGATGTTTTCTACCAATTCTTCTGTTTCATAACGAGGAATCAATACATCTTCATTCACTTTAAAATCTCTACCAAAGAAACTTTCACAACCTTTAATATATTGAATAGGTTTTCCTTGATAATATTCTTCCATTCCTGCAAGAAAAGCTTTTTCTAATTCAGGTTCTACTTCTTCATTCATCATTAAATAAAGTTCATGAGGTTCTTTTTTAGCAAGATGATAAAATAAGACTTTTGCGACATTGACATCTTTATGTTCATCATCCAATTTACTTTCGGCTTCTTTAATTAATTCTCTAACTGTTTTCATTATTTTTGTCCTTCTAATTTAAGACGTTGATCTTCATTGATTAATGCTGTAATAATATCATCTAATTTACCTTCAATAATACGATCTAATTGTTGAATTGTAAGTCCAATACGATGATCTGTTACACGGTTTTGAGGATAGTTATAAGTTCTAATCTTTTCAGCACGATCTCCTGTACCAACTTTCGATTTTCTTTCACTATCAATTGCTTCTGTTTGTTGAGATTGGAAGTAATCATAAACACGTGCTACTAAAGCTTTCATTGCTTTATCACGGTTATCATGTTGAGAACGTCCATCTTGGCTTGTTGCCACAATTCCTGTTGGTAAGTGAGTAATACGAACAGCTGAATCTGTTTTATTGATATGTTGTCCTCCGGCACCACTTGCACGATAAGTATCAATTCTTAAATCACTTTTATTGATTTGTACATCAACTTCTTCCATTTCTGGCATAACTAATACTGTTGCAGTTGAAGTATGCACACGTCCTTGTGTTTCAGTCTTAGGAACACGTTGAACACGGTGTGATCCAGATTCATATTTTAATTTACCATAAACACCATCACCAATCACATTGAATGAAATAAGTGAGAAACCACCAGCTTCAGATTCTTCAGCTTCCATAACTTCTACTTTCCATCCTTGGCTTTCAGCATATTTTACATACATTCTATATAAATCACCTGCAAAGATATTTCCTTCATCTCCACCAGCAGCTCCACGGATTTCCATAATAACGTTTTTATTATCATTTGGATCTTTAGGAATTAATTCTAATTCTAATTTTTTAATAATATCTGGCATTCTTTCTTCTAATTCATCTAATTCCATTTTTGCCATTTCTTTAATTTCAGGATCATTTTCCTTCATTAATTCTTTAGCACCATCAATACCATCTTTTACTTCTTTATATTCTTGAAACAAATCATAAGCAGCTTGTAAAGAAGCTTGTTCTTTTGTAACATCTGTCATTTTTTTAATATCAGTACCAATATCTGGATCCATCAACATATGACCTAATTCTTCATATCTATTTTCCATAGATACTAATCTATCTAACATACTTTCATTCATAGCTTTTACCTCCATTAATTTTTTATACTCATAGCACAATAATAATACATGAAATATACGATTTAAACAAGAAAAAATGGGCGTTAATGCCCATTTGGAACTTGATCTAATAATTCTTTTTCTTTAACTAAATCAGCATATAATAAGTCCCCTTGTAAAATAACTAAGAAAATAAGGGCACCCCAAATTGCACGATCTTTAAAATAAGCACATAAAACAGTTGAAAAAATTGCTCCAGCTATAAAACATAAAATCATACATAAATGTCTTAAAGAACGATTTAAATATTTCTTTTCATGTCTTTTTCTTAACCAACGAACAAAGAAACTTCCTGTTTGTCTGATATGATTTGTGACAAAAGTTGTTGCCATCCCAACCTTTTCTGCTTGTCTAAAAGTATTAAACTGCATAGCACAGATAAAGTTAATCGTTACTTGAAAGACTTGATCTGGAACACTACTTGGTAACAATCCAAGAATAATAACCGTAATAATTTCAATACCAATTAAAATAGTATCCCATCTTAATTTTCTATATTTCTTTATTTTTAAAGCTAAATATTCAGAAACCATGGTTCCAATAAAATAAGAACTAATAGGAATCAATAAATAAGCTGCTCTCGACCAATCCATATTTCCTAAAGCCATTCCAAATAAAACAATATTAGCCGTTTGGGCATTACAGAAAACGCCACCTTTAACTGAAAAAGTATAAGCACCAAAGAATCCACCTACAGTAATCAATAATAAAAAACAACGCCAACGTTCACACTCTAGAAAGCCTTCTTCTTCTTGTTCAAGCTCTTCCTCTACCTCTTCTAATTCATTTTCTAATTGTTCAACATTCTGTTCTACTTCGTCATAATCTTTCATATTTCTCACCGCGAATATTATAATCCTATGATAAATTGTTATCAAGATGAAATTCTACTATTTGTTTTCTTTATATTTCGTTATAATTCTATTTTTTAATATTTTAATTACATATGTTCCATTGTCATATGTATTTCCTTTTTTATTAAAGGACTGAATAGCTTTTTCATAATGAACATATTGTGTTTTATTACTGTCCCATGAGACATTAGATTTTGTATTTACTGCTTTTTCAAAATTTTGATTATCTCTTGTATCATGTTCTGTTTTGATAATGATGTATTTAAAGATTTCATCTTTATACTTATCTTTTTTAATCAAGACATCTAATTGTGGATAGGTACATGTTGTATCTTTTATATCTTTTTCATAATTTGTAATTTTTGTTTTAACAGTGCTGCTTTCAAATAATGAATCATCCATTTGTACCTGAGGAAAAATAAGTCCACAAATAGCAATAGCAACAAAAGCAGCAATGGCACTGTTATATTTATTATTTTTAATAATACGTGATAAAACTACTCCTATAATACATGTAAGTAAAAGATAAACAATGACTTTTAAATCTAATGTTATAAATGATTTTAATAAGTAAAAAACACCACTTATTAATAACAAAATATAAAATAGAATACTTAAATGATCTTTAATACTGTTTAGTTTTTTTAAACTTTTTAAATCTTTATCATTTTTTAATGCATATAAAATAGAAAAATTTAAAATTGTCACAAATAAGAGTACAAATGATAAAACAATAAAAACAATACCCATCAACAATGAACCAAATCCTTCATAATAAAGAACAGGTTTACCTATCTCTACAATATCTTTTATAAAAATCTTACCTAACCAAAATAAGAAATAAGCTAAAATTGGATAAATAAAATAGCGAATCTTTTTAAATTGTTTCATTTTATTATTTTTATCAAAAACAAATTCTGTATTTAAATCAGGTGCATCAACATTTTCATTTTCTAAAACTCTAAAATCATCAAATGAATTTCTTACTTCGTGATACCCCATTCCCTTTAAAATATCTTGATATTCACTAGATATAGGGGTGTAATCTATTTGGTACTTATAAACATGTTCATCTTTTATAAATCGATAATAATAACCAACAAAATCTAAACGCCATCCTTTTTTAGACATTTCATTAAAATAATCTTGTAACTCTTCATCTAAATACAAACTATTTCTTAAGACATCTTTGTATTTCATATCTTTATCCTCCTATTTGATCTAATAATGAAATTTGTTTAAGCATCCTTTCTTTTTCTTTTTGTAATTTCTTTTTTCCTAGATTTGTAATTTGATAGATTTTTTTATTATTTTCTACTTTCACTAATTTGATATAACATTCTTTTTCAAACTTTGGTAATAAAGTATATAAAGAACCTGCTCCTACAGTGATTTCACCATTAGTAATCCGAGTAATTTCATTCATAATTTCATAGCCATGCATTGGTTGATGTAAAACAAGTAATACATAATACATTTGTGGGGTCAATACTTCCATTTCTCTTTTTGGCATTTATTTCATCTCCTATATCGTTTAACGATACTTTTTTCATTTTTATTGTATATCGTTAAACGATATATAGCAACAAAAAAAGAACAATGTTTCCATTGTCCTTATGAGGGGGCTATACAGTTTGTAACTTTCTACTTAATTTCATACGTTTTTTAGCTTCACGTTTCTTTGAAGTCATATGTCTTACTACTAACGATAAACCAAAGTTAATAATAAAGTAAATTCCTGCCATATAAACAAAGATAAACATAATTTGATCTGCTTGAAAAAAATGAGCCATTAAACGTCTTCCTTGATACATAAAGTCAACTACACCAATTGTACTTAAATAAGAAGAATCTTTAAATATTGTAATAATTGTTTGTAACAATTGAGGAATAACTAATTTAATCGTTTGGGGTAAAATAATATATATGATTGTTTGAACAAAAGTAAAACCTTGAGACTCAGCTGCTTCAAATTGTCCACGAGAAACAGACTCAATCCCACTTCTAACAACTTCACTAATATAAGCTCCATGATATAAAGAAATAATAATCACTGCAATAATTGTAGAATCTAAATTAAATCCTAAATAAGGCAAACCAATATAAACAGCAATAATACATGGATGAAATGCAACTTTTTTGATCATATTTTTAGAATCTGTTTGTGTAAATAATGATAAACCCGCACTCCACATAAAGATTATTTGCGGTATTAAAGCAATTGAAGCATATAATAAACCAGTTTGCCCATAAATACTTTCTACAATTGGTAATCCCATAAATCCTGCATTAGAAACAATAGTCGCATATTTTAAAATAATTGCTTTTGAATCATCAAAGCGATTATAAAAAATACGATTAAATACACTATAAGAAAGTTGAATACCAAAAGAAACAATAAAAATAACAACTGTATCTCTTATAATCTCTGATGTTAATTTCATCATAAATGATTTAATAATAGCACAAGACAATATAAGATCAATAACGATATCTGTTAATTTTTTTCTAACTTCTTTAGTAATAATTCCCTTTCTAGCAAATATGTATCCTATAATAACGATGATGAATATCTCTAGTTGTAAAGATATTATTTTCAAATTACCACTTTCGCTCTAGTAGTTATTAGAATAGTACACTATTTAAGTGTACAAATCAATTATTTTTTATTATATTGATAATTATTTATTAGATGATATAAAAAAGAACACATGTTATCTCAACATGTGCCTTTTCTTTGTTTATATTAAGGGGAGGTTTTCTTTTACACCCTTATAATAATGGATCTATGTTAATTTATTGTGAACTTTTAGTTCTTCTTTTAATTTTTATAGGTTTGTTGACAACTTCATGACAATGTCTACATCTTGGTTCATAATGATCAACTGCTCCTACTAAAACAACAGGATCATCAAAAGATGCTGGCTTGCCATCTACAAGTCTTTGTGTACGTGTAGCCGGTGAGCCGCATTTTGCACAAACAGCTGTAAGCTTTGTCACAAATTCTCCTTTTGTAAGAAGTTCAGGCATTACACCAAATGCTTCACCTCTAAAGTCTTTATCTAAACCTGCAACCATGACACGAACGCCTTTATCAGCAAGATATTCACAAACATCTACGATCTTTGAATTAAAAAATTGAACTTCATCAATAGCGACAACCTGTACATCATCTGTCACTTTATCTAAGATTTCTTCTGGATCATCAATTGCAAAACAAGGGACTTTTCTTCCTGAATGTGATGCAATTTCTATTTCTGAATAGCGATCATCTATTTTAGGTTTAAATACTAATATTTTTTGTTTCGCATAAGATAAAACATTGATTCGTCTAATCAATTCTTCTGTTTTTCCTGCAAACATACATCCACATATAACTTCTATATATCCTTCTCGATATTGGTGATACATTCTTTCTTCTCCTAACCTCTTACATCTCTTACACCCGCACTACTTCCATCAGGACCAATAGGTGCTAAATCTGTAAATCTACTAAAATTCTTTTCAAAAGCAAGGTTAACTTCACCTGTTGCTCCATTTCTGTGTTTAGCGATAATAATTTCTGTTAAACCATTATCTTCCTCTTCTTTTCCTTCACTTGCTTTATAATATCCTTCTCGATAAATAAAGGTAACGATATCGGCATCTTGTTCGATGGCTCCTGATTCACGCAAGTCAGACATCATTGGACGTTTATTTGGTCTTTGTTCAACTGAACGTGATAACTGTGATAAAGCAATAACAGGAACATCTAATTCTCTGGCCAACATTTTTAATTGTCTTGAAATATCTGAGACTTCTTGTTGTCTTGATTCTCGATTATTGGAACTTCCAGTAATTAATTGAAGATAATCGATAACAATTAATTTTAAACCATGTTCTTGCTTTAATTTTCGACATTTAGCGACAATTTCATTGATTTTAACTCCTGGCGTATCATCTATGTATAAATTACATTTACTGACTCTTTCAGCTGCCGCATAGTATTTATTTGCATTTGTTTTCAAGATTTCACCTGTTCTCATGGTAGAACCTTCAATTCCACCCATGGAACAAATAATTCTTTGTACTAATTGACTCGCAGGCATTTCTAATGAAAAAATAGCTACTGGATCTTCTGATTTAAAAGCAACATTATGAGCAATATTTAAGGCAAAAGCTGTTTTCCCCATTGCTGGACGTGCCGCTAAAATAATCAAGTCTCCTTTTTGAAGTCCTGATGTTATTTTATCCAAATCTCTAAAATTTGTACGAATACCTGAAATATTACCATCACTACTTTGTAATTTATTTAAACGATCCGTTACTTCTCTAATAACTTTTTTTACGTCAACAAACTCTCCAGCATTACGATCTCTCGTAATGGCCAACATTGTTTTTTCACTTTCATCAATAAAACCATCAATATCTTCAATATCTCCAAAAGCATTTTCAGCTATTTTTGTTGTTTCATTGATGATTTTTCTTAAAATCGATTTATTATGAATAATCTTTAAATAATATTCACTATGAGCTAAAGTTGGAACTGAATCACTTAATTGTCTTAAGTATTCTACTCCACCTACTTTATCTAATTGGCTATGATCTAATAGATAAGAAGTAATCGTTGTAACATCAACAGGTATATTTTGTCTCGAAAGTTCACTCATTGCATTGAATAATACTTTATGTGATTCTTCATAAAAATCTCTATCTTCACACTTATTCAAAATATCTTGGCAAGCTTCTTTTGATATAAGCATAGATCCCAGTAAAGAACGTTCTGCCTCTAAATCATGTGGGAAAACTCTTGGCATAAATCTCCCTCCTATTTTTCAGATAAGTGAACTCTAATAGTAGCGATAACTCCTTTATATAGTTCAACTTTTAAGTTTGAATATCCTAATGCTCCAATTGGATGTGCATTGATAAATTTTCTTTTATCGACTCTAATATCATATTTTTCTCTTAATTGTTCAACGATATGTTTTGTTGAAACACTTCCAAACGTTTTACCATCTTTACCAGATTTTAAAACAAATTCTAATGTAATACCTTCAATTTTTTCTTTTAGTGCTTCCGCATTTTTCTTATTTTCAATATCTTGTAATCTTGCTTCTTCTTTTTGTTGTTCTAAAATCTTTTTAGCACCTGCTGTTTCCTTAACAGCTAATTTATTTTTAATTAAGAAGTTTTGTCCATATCCATCAGATACATTGACAACATCACCTTTTTTACCTACTTTTCTAACATCTTCTAATAAAACTACTTTCATCTTTTTTACCCTCTTTCATCCAAATATTGATCAATAGCTTCTTCTAACTTATCGATCGTTTCCTTAACAGTTTTTTCTTCAACCTGACAAGCAGCCATTGAAAAATGACCACCACCTCCAAGTTTTTCCATAATCAACTGTACATTAACCTCTGTCTTAGAACGAGCAGAAATAGCAATCTTATCCTTATCTACGCGTCCTGCAACAAATACCGCTTTAATTTCAGCAATATTTAATAACTCATTACCAACTTTCGCTAGTAGAGGTCTTGTATAAATTTCTTCTTCATTTCCATATGCTATTAGTATATCATTTCCAAAACGATATGCATTAGCTGAAATAGACATTTTTTCTTGTGTCGTTTTGTAATCATCTTGCAAGAACTCATAAGCTCTAGAAACATTCGCTTGTTTTTCTTTAAGCTTTGAAGCAATTTGAAAAGTACGTGATCCAACATGATTTCTAAAATAGTTTGTATCCACCAACATTCCTGCATACATAACAGTTGCTTCTGTTGGTAAAACTTCAATTTCAACTCTTTGATACTCAAATAATTCAACCACTAATTCTACAGTTGAAGAAGCAGCTGGTTCCAAATAAGTTAAAATTGGTGAATCAACAAAGTCTTCCCCTCGACGATGATGATCAATCACGACTATCTTTTCAGCCTTATCCAAAAGTTCTTCACTAATAGCCAATGCTGGCTTATGATTATCAACACAAATAAGTAATGCATCTTCATCAATTAAATCAATAGCTTTTGCAGGAGAAATAATTTTTCCTTTATATAAATCTTCTGCCATTAAACGACGTGCAATATTTCCTGTTTTTTCTTCTAAAGAATTTTCATCAACAATCACATAAGCATACTTTTCAAATGCTTTAACAAACTTAGCAACCGCTAAACTCGCTCCAAAAGAATCTAAATCAGATTGCTTATGTCCCATAATAAAGACATTTTGACTTTGTTTTACTAAACTTGCTAGTGTTTGTGAAATAACACGTGCTCTAACACGGTTCGCTTTTTCACTATTTTCACTATTTCCACCAAAATATCGAATTTCTTCATCTAATGTTTTTACTGCCACTTGATCTCCACCACGAGAATACGATAAAGAAATAGCACTAAAAGCAAGTTCATCTAATTCACGTAAAACTTTAGATCCTCTTCCTATTCCCATTGATAAAGACATCACGGCACCAATTGATTCCATCTTTTGTTTAAATTCATCTAAAATACAAAAATGAACTTCTACTTGTTTACGATAAATTCTTTCATTAAAAACAGCTAAATAACCATCTTCTTTATATCTTTTTAAGATAATTCCATTATCTTTAGCCCAATCAAAAATCATTTGTCTTGAAGTTGTTTCAATCATGACTGATTTTTGTTCATCTGCATATTCAATAGAATCATCATAATTATCAATTGTTAAATAGGCAACACATAATTGTTGATCATTATATTCTTTTTCAATCGTTGTTAAATCTGTTACATCTTTTAAAAATAATAAACGATTATTTCTAGAATTATAAACTTCATATCTTCTAGAATTAATATCTATTGTTCTAACATCTTCATCTTCAAAAAGTATTGCGAGTAAAGGTTGCCATTCAAGTAATTTCTTCCCTACGATACGAATACCAAGTTCATGTAATAAATCACTGACCCAAACAACATTTCTATTTTCATCATATTTAATAAGCCCTATTCCACCAAAAATCAAAGCATTCTTTGATTCATTATTTAATGCTTCTTTAACACTATAAGTTGTTTCACTAAACATATTATGGAGATAATAGAGAACAATGATACAAACAACATTTTTTATTAAAATATAAATCATTAAAGCTAAAGTAACACGATTTTGTAAAAACATATAAGTTAATAAAGCTAATACAAATTCTATACCTAATAAAGCAACTATTGTATTTCTAAGTTGCATAAGCTTCTTAATCATGAAATACCCTCCTCTTTATTACCTTATATTATACATGAATTCATTTATTTCATCATCTTATTTTTATTCATTCGAAGGATAAATAGATTCGTATAAACTTTAATAATATAAACTTCTGAAAAAGATAAGACGATCCATAAAATAATAAACATTCCATTCTTTAAAAAATCACTTTCTAAAAAAGGAAAAAGTCCTACAATACTATAATAAATATCTTTCGCATCTGTAAAAGTATTTAAACCTAGTAAAGAATTCAATAAAAATAAAACAACAAAATTCTTCAACATACTATAAACTCTTAAAATCCATTTACCATCAATATTCTTTTTTATACAATAAATATATAAAATACCTAATGGTAAAGTAAAAAAAGAATACAAAGTAAAAAATAATTCACCTGTTAAAAATAAAATAAACGTACTTGTAAACAAGACAAGAACAGCCATCTTTGCATTAAACTTAAACGTATAATAAGCTAACGCAACTGTCATTAGATAAATAAAAATAATATCGAACATCGTTCCTGTATAAACATTTACAACCGATAACACACCAAAAAGGGCTGCCATAAATGCTCCTGTTACAATTTGTTTTGTCTTTTCTCTATTCATTTCATCACCGTGATTATCATACAACTTTATCGCTTATCTGTCACTTATATAAAGAAAAAAGAGATTCCTTAGAATCTCTAGTCTTCAAATAAACAAGCTCCATTTGTTCCAATAACATGTTTATACCAATCAAATGATTTCTTCTTATATCTTTTATAAGTACCATTACCTAAATCATCTGCATCTACATAAATAAATCCATAACGTTTAGACATTTGTTTTGTACTTTCAGATACTAAATCAATACATCCCCAAGATGTATAACCCATTAAATCAACACCATCTTCATAGATTGCATTATACATTTCTCTAAAGTGAGCATCAAAATAATCGATACGATATTGATCATCTACTTTACCATCAATAAGTTCATCTTTAGCTCCTAAACCATTTTCTACAATAAACAATGGTTTTCTATAACGATCATATAAATCTACTAAAGAAACTCTTAAACCGATTGGATCAATTTGCCATCCCCAATCAGAACTTGGAATATAAGGGTTTTTAATCGCAATATTAGTATTAGCAGCTGTTTTCTTTAATCCAGCATCATCTTTAGCAACACAGCTTGATGAATAATAACTAAATGAAACAAAATCAACTGGATATTTTTTCATGATTTCTAAATCACGTTCTTCCATTTTAATATTTAAACCTTCATTTTTAAATTTAGTTAATAAATAAGCAGGATATTCTCCAAAGACTTGAGTGTCGCTATAACAATACGTACTTCTCATATCTTGTTGTGCTTGTAAAACATCTTCTGGTTTACAAGTATATGGATAATAAGTTAATTTTGTAAGCATACATCCTACTTTACAGTTTGGATTTTTTTCATGCGCAATTTTTGTTGCAAGAGCACTTGCGACAAATTGATGATGCATTGCTTGGAAAATAACTTCTGTAAAGTTTTTACCTTCAAAACGATCTCTTACAAGTCCTCCTGTTGTATAAGGATGTCGAATCATTGAATCAACTTCATTAAAAGTTAGCCAATATTTGACTTTATCTTTATAACGATCAGTAATAACATCTACACATTTAACAAACATATCAATAATTTCTCGATCATACCAACCATTATAATTTAATACTAAGTTGATTGGTGGTTCATAGTGTGACATTGTAACTAAAGGTTCAATACCATATTTATGACATTCATCAAAAAGATCATCATAGAATTT
Organism: Faecalibacillus sp. H12; assembly: GCF_013361255.1. Classification (NCBI taxonomy): domain Bacteria; kingdom Bacillati; phylum Bacillota; class Erysipelotrichia; order Erysipelotrichales; family Coprobacillaceae; genus Faecalibacillus; species Faecalibacillus sp. H12. Next base: position 37,986 of record NZ_JABWDK010000019.1, read on the forward strand.
TAAACCTTCTTCATTTGGTTCTTTGTCATCTCCATTTGGGAAAATACGTGACCAAGCAATAGAAAGTCTAAATACTTTAAATCCCATTTCAGCAAATAATTTAATATCTTCTTTATAATGATGATACCCATCTGAACCATGTCTTTTTGGATAAAGACTTGTATCATCACTTTTCATTGCTTCTAAAATTTCTTTTGTAGAAATTTCATTTTGTTTAGCATAATCTTGAACATCTACATCTAAATGGTGACGGGCACAGTCTGAAACAGAAACACCTTTTCCTCCTTCGTTCCATCCACCTTCATATTGGTTAGCAGCAACAGCGCCACCCCATAAAAATCCTTCTGGAAATTTTTTTACCATTTTAATATCCTCCGCTTCTCTCTAAAACCATCTTAACACCTTATATAAAAAAAGCATGATTATTTCATTTAATGAAAATAATCATACTTACTCATTAATCATGTATTTTTTTAGCTAAACACATTTCCACAAATTCAACATCAAAATGTTTAGCTCTTGATCCTGAATAACCCATATCTAATGATGAGATTTGTTTCATTTCTTCTTCATTTAATTCAAAATCAAAGATATCTATATTTTCTTTTATTCTTTTTACATGTGTTGATTTTGGAACAACAACAACACCTCTTTGTACATTCCATCTAAGTAAGACTTGTCCTACTGATTTATTATATTTCGCTGCAATTCCTTTTAACATCTCATCTTCAAATGGATTATATCTTCCTCCACCTAGTGGTGCCCATGCTTCAGGAATAACATCATAATATTTCATTGTTTCTATTGCTTTTTCTTGTGTATAGTATGGATGAAGTTCTACTTGATTGACCATTGGTTTGATTTCTACTGTATTTACAAAATTGACAAGAACGTGTGCATAGAAGTTAGAAACACCGATTGCTTTTAATTTTCCTTCTTTATACGCATCTTCCATTGCTCTCCATGCACTAAAGTAATCACCCATCGCTTGATGTAAAAGATATAAATCCAAATAACCCAAACCGCTTTTTTCAATCGATGCATCAATTGCTCTCTTTGCAGTTTCATAGTTTTTCATATCTTGTACCCACATCTTAGAAGTAATAAATAAATCTTTTCTAGTACAAACACCTTCTTCAATAGCACGTTTAACACCTGCACCAACCGCATCTTCATTGGTATAAGAAGCTGCTGTATCAATTAAACGATATCCTGCTTTAATTGCTTGATATACTGATTCTTCACATTCTTTTTTATCTGGTACTCTAAAGACACCAAAACCTACTATAGGCATTTTTAACCCATTATTTAATGTTTGATATTCCATTGTATTTCCCTCTTTTCTTACTTTTATTTTGAGATAAAAGTAAGAAAATGTACAATATTGATTTTGCATTCTACTATGTTTTTTTCGCATAGAAAAAACTTGGTTTTACCCAAGTTTTAACGGCTCTATACTAAAACTGGAGGGGAAATATATCCTGCTCCAGTTTTCTTATATTT